>JBBRIO010000094.1:0-12536 GCA_038220855.1 Bryobacterales bacterium
GGAGGCGTTGAAGAAGAGATCACCGGCGTCAGTGGCCCAGAGCATGGACAGGCGGGCGCGGAGGTCGAACTGAGTGCGCTGCTGGTTGACGTTGTGATAGAGGCGCTTGAGTTCGTAGGTTTGGCGGACGCTCGTATTGACGCGGGCGATGGCGAGCCATTGGCGTTGGAGGCCGGTTTGTAAGTCGGCGTAGTTGTAAGTGGCGATGGCGAGATTGGAGCCTTCGGCGATGGCGGACATGACGCCCTGGGCAGTGATGCGGGCGGTTTGGGTCGTGCCAGCGCGCAAATTGGTGACCGACCAAGCCCAGTTTACGTTAGGGATCGGGTTGCCATCGGCGTCGAGGGCGGTGGCGCCGAACTGCTGGGTCGCGCCGACGTTGACTTCGGCTTCGGCCGGGGAGATTCTGACTTCGCTCGGGATGGTTTGAATGGCGGTTTCGGCGACGATGAGGCCCGAGCGAGCGGTGACGCGGACGATGCCTAGGTTTCGGGCTTGGAGGAGACCGCTGCCGTTGATGGTGGCCGTGGTCGCGTTGTTCACGGTCCAGGTGACGGGGGCGGATTGGAGGACGTTGCCCGCGCCGTCGCGGACGACGGTTTGCAATTGCAGCGTTCGACCGACGAGGACTTGGGAAGAGTCGGAGAGAATTTGGAGACTCGCCGGGGTTTGGGCGAAGGCGAGGGAGGCCGCAGCGAAGAGCAGGAGGGCGCGCATTGCGTTATCCGAAGACCTCTTCGACGGGGCGGAAGTTGAGGTCGGCGGACTGGACGAGATAGTCGAATCGGCGGCCGGAGGGGGTGTCGTTGATGGACTTGGTCCAGTCGACGCCGAGGGCGGAGTAGATGGTCGCGGTGATATCTTCGACATAGATGGCGCGGTTGCCGGACCAACCGGGGTCGGCGATGTTGGCGGAGGTCGCGTCGCTGGCACCGATGACGCGGCCACCTTTGACGCCTCCGCCCATCATGGCGACGGACATGACGGTACGGTAGTGGTCGCGGCCGGCTCGGCTGTTGAGAACGCCGGGGGTGCGGCCGAATTCGCCCATCATGACGATGAGCGTGGAATCGAAGTCGCCGCTGGATTTGAGGTCTTCGACGAGGGCCCCGACGGCGCGGTCGAGATCGTTGGTCAGGGTATAGATGGTCGTGCCCTGGGCGGGATCGAACTGGCCGACGTGGGTGTCCCAACCGCCTTGGGTGACGTTGATGAAGGTCGCGCCGTTTTTGGCGCGGACGGCGTTGCGGGCGACGAGGAGGGAGCGACCGACGGCGGTGTTGCCGTAGCGGCCTTCGTCGGTGGCATCGAACTTAAAGACGGCGTCGACGGCTTGGTTGTACATCATCGACTTGGCGCGGTCGTAGTAGCTGCCATAAGCGGCCATTTCGCCGTTGAAAGGGGCGCGGCGGAGGGGTTCGTCGAGATCTTTGAGGAGGTTGAAGCGTCTTTCAAAGCGGGCTTCGCTTTGTTGGGCGGGGCCGAAGTGGTTATGGGTGAGGGTGCCGATGCCGTTGCGGGTGGCGGGGGGCATCATGGGCTGAAAGAGGCCGCCGAGGAAGGTGGCGCCTTGGAGGCTGGTTTGATTGAAGGCGAGGAAGGGCGGGATGAGGCCGGTGGCCCCTTTCTCGCGGGCGATGACAGCGCCGATGTGGGGCATTTCCGCGGCGAGGGCGGGGTTCTGCGAATGGGCCGTCTGCATGTAGAACTGGCCGCGTTCGTGGGCGGCTTCCCAACTGGCGCAGGAGCGGAGGACGAGGAGGTCGTTGGTTTGCGTGGACAGCTTCGGGAAGAAGCGGCGGGAGAGGCGGAGGCCGCCCGCGTAGTCGCGAATATCGGCGTCGCGGGGGTTCCAGGCTCCATCCTTCGGGTCGAAGGTGTCCATCTGGCTGGCGGCGCCGTTGAGGTTGATGAAGATACAGGCGCGGGCGGAGCCGCGGGGGGAGGCGGAGCGGAGGGAGGTGACCTCGGCGTCGGCGTGAGCAGTAAGTAGCGAGGCGCCGGCGGCACCGAATAAGAAGTGGCGGCGAGTAACCGGGGCGTGCCCGGCGCAGAGTTTGTGGTGATTTTTCATGGCAGGCCTCCGTTAGTAATTAAAGATGAAATCGAGTTTGTTGAGCAGCGCCCATTGGAGGTCGCTGAGCCATTGGGCCCGGAGGCCGGTTCGGTAGGTGAGGACCTTGGCGGTTTCGGCATCGCTGGGGGGCCGGGAGAGAGTTCCGAGGAACATGCGCCGGATGGCTTCTTCGTCGCTGATGGGTGCTCCGTCGATTTGGAGGACTCGATTTCGCGAGCTGACGGCGGCGGTGGCATTACCGAGGGAACGATTGACGTTTTGCGAGTCGTTCATGGAGTAGAGCAGGCCGAGGATGGTGGGGTCGGAGGAGCGATCGATGGTGAGCCAGTTGCCGCGGCCGGCTTGGTTTAAGAAGTCGGTGACGCGGAAATCGGTGGAGGGTTCGGTGGGGTCGGGGAGTTGATTGGCGTAAGTGAGAGTACGGGAGATTCCGAGGGCGATCATGGGCTGCTCGGTGCGGGTGGCGGTGGTTAGAGAGTCGTACATCTCTTCGGCGGAGAGGCGGCGGGGTTCGTGTTTGGCAAAGTACTTGACGAACGCGGGTTCCCATTTGCCTTCGTATCGGCTGGAGAGTTGGTAGGCGTCACTATTGACTAACAGACGGAAAAGAGGCTTGAACTGATAGTTATTCTGGATGAAGAAATCGGCCAGGGCTTCGAGTAACTCAGGGTGGGTGTTTTGAATGGGCCAATCGCCGGGGGGCGGGCGCTTGGGATCGGTGCGTTCGAAGTCCCAGGCTTCGGGGGGATCGACGATGCCGTGGGAGAAGAGATAGGCCCAGACGTGGTTGACGGTGGCGCGGGCGAATTGCTTGTCGGCGGTGAGGATGGCGGCGTAGTCGCGACGCCATTCGGACGATTTGGGCTGGGCACCGGTCAAGATGAACTCGGGTTCGACGACGGCGGCGAGACGGGCAGGGCGATTGCCGGGGTTGCCGATGGAGACTGAGCCGGAGTAAGAGCCGTAAGTACGATCATTAACGATGACGCGGGGACGGAAGCCGATGTTATCGTCGCTCCAGCGGACGAAAGCCATGCGAGAGAGCCAGGCGGACATTTTCCAGAACTGGGTGCGGGAGCGTTTGGTGAGATAGAGATTGATTTTTTCGAGATGGCCGCGGCCGTTGTGGCAGGAGATGCATTCAGTTTTGAAGCCGAGGAAGGTGGTGGTGATTTTGTCGGTGATGTCGTCCCAGGAGTCCTGGACGGGTCCGTTGACGTCCATCCAGCGGGCGAAGAACTGGGTTCCGGGGACGGAGTCGACTTCGCCGGCGGCGGAGAGGAGTTCGCGGACGAGGGAGTCGTAGGGGCGGTCGGCGGCCATGGATTGGCGGAGCCATTCATAGAAGGTGTTGCGACCGAGGGTGCCGATGGATTCGTGGGAGCGGGTAACCTTAAACTTATTGGCCCAGAAGGTGGTGAGTTGGTCGCCGTAGGCGGGAGAGTTGAGGAGTTGGTCGGTGAGCTTGGAGCGCTTGTCGGGGGCGGAGTCGGCGAGGAAGGCTTCGACGACTTCGGCGGCGGGGATGCGGCCGGTGAGATCGATATGGAGGCGACGGATGAACTCGGCGTCGGTGGAGGCGGGAGCCGCGGGGACGTTGTCGTTGGCCATTTTGGCGAACAGGTGCTGGTCGACGAGGTTGGCGCGGTTGACGGCTTGGCGAGGGGCGGCGGCGTTGAGCCGGGCGCGGCGGCTATGGGCTTGGAAGGAGCGGTCGAGGTCGAGCAACTCCATTTGTTCGGCGCGGACGGCGTCGGGGTAGCGGGGGCAGTGGGGGTCGCCGGCGAGGAGGACCGTTACGGTTAGGAGAGCACTAGTTACGAGTAGTTTGCCCATAGACAGTTCATACGAGTTTATCCGATTCCGGGAGCGGGCGGGGATATGGGGTAAATGGCTGGGGGTGTCAGAGTGGTTGGGGAACAAGCTGGCAGCACCCAGGACTTTTGCAACGTTCGAGGTTCGTTCGGTGCAGGGGGGTGGTCGTGGGGCGGGAGGCCGGAGACGGGCGGTTTAGGTCGCGCGGCCTAGATGCTTGCGGAGCCTTTCGGCTAACTGATCAGGATGGTCGAGGCGAAGGACGTCGAAGCCGGCGGCTTGGCCAGAGGCGACGCCGGCGTCGGAGTCCTCAATGACGAGCGGGTTCTGGGCTCCGAGGCGGCGGGCCCCTTCGAGATAAGGGTCGGGATGGGGTTTCAGGAGGGTGACGTCTTCGAAGCAGATGAGGGTTTTGAAACAGGCGAGGAGGCCGGCGGATTCGAGGACGGGTTCGAGTTCGGCGCGGCCAGAAGAGCTGACGACGGCGAGGGATTGGCCGGTGAGGCTAAGGCTCAGAATGAGTTCCTTGGTCGATTCCGCAATGGGAGGATTCGCGGCGGCCTTCTGGCGGAAGAGGGCCTTTTTGCGAGGATATTCGGGCCAGAGGAGGTCGATGTCATAGGGCGGGTCGACTTGGTGGCGGAGGACTTCGAGCATGGCGCGATCGGTGATGCCGATGCAGTGGGCCTGGTAGTTGTCCCAGGTGAGATCGATGCCGTGGGGGGTTAGAATTTCAACCCAGCAGGCGTAGTGGATCGCTTCGGAATCGGCGAGCACGCCATCGAAGTCAAAGAGAATTGCGTCGTATTCAACCATCACAGAGTAGAATAGCGCTGATGCTGACTTCTCCTTCCCGGTGGGTGCTTTGCGGACTGCTTCTCGCAGGTACCACGATCAACTATTTGGACCGGCAGACGTTGAGTTTGATGGCACCGTTGATGCGGGAAGAGTTGGGGCTGAACAACGAGAAGCTGGGGCTGCTGTTTTCGTTTTTCTACTACGCTTATATGGTTTCGCAGTTTGTGGTGGGCGGGGTGATCGACCGGCGGAACCTGCGGACTTCGTATGGGGGGGCGGTGCTGCTGTGGTCGCTGGTGGGGTTGACGACGGCGCTGACTTCGGGATTTGCGAGTTTGGCGGTGTTTCGGATTTTGTTGGGGATTACGGAGGCGCCGAACTGGCCGGGGGCGTTGAAGATTGTCTCGCGGGCGCTGCCGGAGCGGGAGCGGCCGATGGGAAATGGAATCTTCACGAGCGGGCAGAGCGTGGGGGCGTTGATTGCACCGTTGTTGATTTTGACGGTGGCGCAGGCGGCGGGGTGGAGGATGGGGTTTGTGGCGGTGGGACTGCTGGGGGTGGTTTGGTTTTTAGTTTGGATTTGGTACACGCGGCGGCCGGAGTTTGCGGCGATTTGGCCGGCGGCGCCGATGGGTCCGGCGTCGGTTAGTTACGGGGCGATTCTGCGGTCGAAGTCGTTCTGGTGCGTGGCCGTGATTACGAGCACGGTGAACCCGATTTTGTATTTCAACGTGAATTGGCTGCCGACTTACTTCAATCAGCAGCGGGGGATGGCACCGGGATCGGATGAGATGAAATGGATTTTGACGGCGATTTTTTTGGCGCTGGACTTGGGATATATCGCGTTTGGGTTGGCTTGCCTGCGGGTGTCGCGGACGGTGGTGTTTTCGGTGGCGACGGTGTTGGTGGCGTTTGCTTCGGCGGTGCCGTGGGCGACGGATCGTCCGCAGTTGATCGGGTTGCTGGCGGTGTCGAACTTTGGGTTGGGGATGTGGATGGCGATGTATTTGACGTTTACGCAGGAGGTTTCGCGGGATTCGGTATCGACGGCGATGGGGTTGTTGGGAGGGACGGGGAGCCTGGCGGGGGCGATTGTGATGTGGGTGATTGGGGTGGTTACGGAACGAACCCATTCCTTTGACCTGCCGCTGTATGCGATCGCGGGGGCGATCACGTTATCCTGGTTTGCGGGGTTGGCCCTGCAACGGCATCGAACATGAAACTACTCTTTTTATTGGCATTGCCGCTTTTGGCGGCGGAGGATCCGTACTCGTATATGCGGGCGGGTAGCGCCGACGATGCGTTGACGACGGGGTCGGGCGGGACGGTGCTGATGGGGGGCGGCAAGGACGTCGACGCGGCTTTTCGCTGGATGGTGGAGCGGAGTGGGAACGGGGATGTGCTCGTGCTAAGGGCACGGGGGACCGACGCTTATAACCCGTACATTTTGAAACTGGGCCCGGCGAATTCGGCGGCGACGCTGATAGTAAGGAGCCGAGAGGCGGCGGCGGATCCGTTTGTGGTGGACAAGATTCGTCATGCGGAGGCGATTTTCTTTGCGGGGGGCGACCAGTGGGACTATATCCGACTTTGGAAAGATACGCCGCTGGCGGCGGCGGTACAGGACCGGATCGACGCGGGGTATCCGGTGGGAGGGACAAGCGCGGGGTTAGCGGTTTTAGGGCAATATTACTTTTCGGCCGAGTTTGATACGGTGACGTCGGCGGAGGCGATGGCGAATCCGAATAGTGAGAAGATTGCGCTGGGGAAGGATTTTCTAAAGGTTCGGTATTTGGAGAATTTGATTACGGATAGCCATTTTTCGGCTCGGCAGCGGGAGGGCCGGCTGGACGTTTTTCTGCAGAAGATTGGGGTTCCGGAGATTGTGGGGCTCGGGATTGACGAAGCGACGGGGGTGTTGTTGAGCGCAGATGGGACGGCGACGGTGGTAGGGAGGGCCAAGGCGCATGTGCATGCTCCGGGGCAGCCGCCGCGTCATTTTGCGGATGGGGAAGCGGTGCTATTTCGGTAGGCGGGTAAAGATCCATTCGGACGTTTCGGTTGTGTAATGGGCAGCAGTGTCGACGATTGACCACAGCCCGTCCAGATTCAAAACCAGATCGACAGTCTGATCGAGGACAGCGATTAGGCTGTAAGAAGAGGTGCCAAGCTTAACTAATTCCGGGTGAAAGAGTGCCATGGCTGGAGAGGAGCAATTCGCGGGCCAAACGAAAAATGGCCATTTATAGGGGTATCGGGACTGGTTGGCTGTCCGTTTTGGGGCAGTTAGCCGCCGGGATGCCTGAAATCAGAAAGTGAAGGCTATGCCGAGGCTGAGGCGTTGCTGGGAGATGCGCCCTCGTGGGATGCGGTCGGGGAGGACTTGGGGCGCGAGGGATTTTCGGAGGATGTCCGGGGGTGGGGTGCAAGTGTTGCGATAGTCTAGGCGCATGGTCCAGTGTTCGCTGAGGCGATATCGGACTCCGCCGCCCACTTGGACACCCAACTGGAAGATGCCTCCGCCTTGGAGAGGCGGGACGTTGTCAAAGCTGTAGGCGGAACGGATGATGCCGACATTGGTTAAGCCGAAGCGAAGCAGGCCGTGGGCTTTGGTAAACGGCGCATCCGTGAGATGGACGAGTTGCGCGACGGGGCCGATGGCAAAGAAGGGCCGTAGGCGGCTTTCGCGAGGCCGAAGGTGGAAGAGGGTGTTGTAGGAGAACTGCCGGGTTAAGTAGCCAGTTCTTTGCTCGACGACGCCTTTGGCCCCGTCGAGTTCGAGCTTTAAGCTTCCGCGCTGGTAGCCGAAGCCGAGTTCGTGGGAGATCCAGCGAAAGGAGTTCAAGGTGACGGAGGTGCCCAACGCAAAGCCAGGGTCAATGCGATTGGCGGCGACGAGTTCGTGCATTTGGGAAGGGTTTGGGCCGAGCTGGAGCGTGATTCCTTCGGCACCGACGGTGGAGTTGCTGAAGACCATAAAGCCGCCGTAGACGGCCAACTCGACCGAGGCGGGGGCCCATTCGGAGCTGCTGCGCTGGAGCTTAGGGGCGCGAACGACATGACCGGCCATGGTTGGCCCTTTGATGGGTTGGAGGGAGTTTCGACTGCGGCGATAATTTTTCGTGGCCTGGGTCAAGATGGAGACACCTTGATAGAGGAGAGTGCCGCGAAAGAGGTCATTGCGGACGGTGAGGACAGTTTGCCGAACGATGCGAGTGGCTTGCTTGCCGCGATAGGGGCCGGGGGCGGGGGCGGCGATTTCGTCGAAACGGCGGGCGTGGAGGCAGTCACTGAAGACGAGGACGGCGATGGCGCGATCGGTGCGCAACTCCTGGCCGGTCGAGTTGAAGGCTTCGGTGGGGACCCAGGGGCGTGGCATCTGTTCGGCGGCTTCGACACAACCCGTGAAGAGGAGGTCGTGGACGACTTTGTTGCGTTCGCGGTCGATATTTTCGTCGATGAGATGGGTGAAGAGGCCGCGGTCGCGGGAGAAGTTGATGGAGACGTCCTGAGTGGCAGCGGCGGTGAAGACGGGTTTATCGTCCCAGCGCTCTTTGGTCGAGTAGAGACGGAGATGGTGGCGTTTGGAAAAGGTGTTCAGCGCTTTGGACCAAGACTGGACGGGGGTTTGGCCGTCGAGCAGGAGGGTGGACATGGGGGCATCGCGGTATTCCTGATTGCCAGCCAGCGCGCGGAAGGTGCGGTAAGCGGTGGCGGAGCTGAGCGCTTCCGGCACCTGCCAGCCGGCGGCCAGGAAGGCTCGTTCAATCGCTTCCGGGGAGCCGGCGAGGAGGAGGTTGGTGAGGTCTGATTCCTGGCGTCGACCGGGAGTTTGGGTTCGATAGGGCAACCGTTCGAGGAAGGCAGGGGGCATGGGCTCGGCGAGGCCGAGGAGCTGGGGCGGAAGCGGTTCCCAGGCCGGTCCATCCAATAATTTGACGACAAACTCGGTACCGGCCTTGAGGCGGATTTCGGGTTCGGAGAAGCGAAGGACGGAGGCGAAGGCGGCGGTGGAAAAGGCGAGGGCGATGGGGTCGACGGCGGCAAGGGTGGTTAAGAAACCGGCGGCGCGAAAGCCGGGGGTGTTGGTGGAACGGATGCCGCGGATGCGTCCGGTTTTGTCAACTTTTTCGCGCGCATTATCGATGGCGAGGACTTGGGCGTGGATTCTGACCCAGGTTCCGTCGGGGAGTTCGACCTTGGAGAAGAGGAAGGCGAGGGTGGCGGTTTCGCGAACAAAGCCGACGCCGACGCGACGGACTTCGACGACTTCGCCGAGGACCCGGGCGCCGGGCGCAATGCGGGGCAGACCGCTGACGGTGTAGGGGGCGATGAGGACGGCTTGGACGGGATCGCCAACGGCGGAGGAGTAAGAGTTCAGCTCCTGCTGGAGGCGCAGTTCGAGTAGGGAATCACTGCCGGGATCTGCAGCGAGGCACAGTCCTGGCGAGGCCAGGAAGGACAGCAGTAGAAGGGCAGATTTGTACAAACCTCCAAGAGTATCGCACTATAGAAGCGATGAGTTCCGTACCCGTTCTTCGCGTTCACACCGGTAACGATTCGAACAACGTTCAGACCTACCACTTCCAGACGACGTTTCATATTGGACGAACGGAGGAGTGCGAGTTGCGGATCGACGACACCCATATCAGCCGTCGGCACGCGGTGGTTTCGTTTCAGCAGGGTCAATGGTGGATTCAGGACCTGAACAGTTCGAACGGGATTTTACTGAACGGGGAGCGGGTTACGGCGGCACCCGTGGCGCCGACGTTGACGGTTCGGCTGGGGCTGGAAGGTCCGTGGGTTTGGTTCGAGGTGGTGGAGGAGACAACTGTACCCGCGCAGGCTGCACCGGCGGCGAGCCACACGATGGTGCTGAAGTCGTACACGGAGAAGTACCTGACGCCGGGGGCGCAGGGCGAGGCGGGGCATCAGACGATGATGATCCGGAGCGCGTTTCAGAGGGTGCAGAAGAAGCAGCGTTCGAAGTTTGCGATGGCGCTGGGGGGCGTGGGACTGGTGGCGCTGGCGATTGCGGGGTACGCGTACTATCAGCATCGCGAGTTGAGCGAACGGAAGGCGTTGGCGCAGGAACTTTTCTATCAGATGAAGGCGATCGACGTTGATATTGCCAACGTGAAGGCCGAGAACGTGGACAAGTACCGGGCGCGCCGGCAGGAGATGGAAAAGAATTACGAAAAGTTTTTGACGACCTTGAAGGTTTATGATCCGAAGATGAGCGAGCAGGATCGGCTGATCATGCGGATTTCGCGGGTGTATGGGGAGTGTGAACTGGACATCCCTCCGGGGTTCAAGGAAGAGGTGGAGAACTACATTAAGAAGTGGCAGGGTTCGGGGCGGTACAAGATGGCGGTGATGCGGGCGAAGGAGAACAACTACACGTCGCGGATTACGAATGAGCTGTTGAGTCAGGGGTTGCCGCCGCAGTTCTTTTATCTGGCGATGCAGGAGAGCAATTTCGACCCGTTCATCAGCGGTCCGCCGACGTATATGGGTATTGCGAAGGGGATGTGGCAGTTTATTCCGGAGACGGGGGCCAAGTACGGGCTGAAGATTGGACCGCTGGCGGACCTGCCGCGGCCGGATACGGGGGACGACCGGCACAACTGGGAGAGGGCGACGGGGGCGGCGTCGCGGTATTTGAAAGACCTGTACTCGACGGATTCGCTGGCTTCGGGTTTGCTTGTGATGGCTTCTTACAACTGGGGCGAGGGTCGTGTCATCAAACGGATCAAGAGCTTGCCGAGCAACGCGCGCGAACGGAATTTTTGGCGCCTGTTGACGGAGTTCCGCTCTGACATTCCGCAGGAGACCTACGACTACGTGTTCTACATTGTTTCGGCGTCGGTGATTGGCGAAAACCCTCGCCTGTTTGGGTTTGATTTCGATAATCCGCTGGCTTATCTGGACAAGCGGTAGTGCCGGAACTGCCGGAAGCGGAGTACATGGTTCGGCGACTTGTGGAGTTTGCGCCGGGAGTGCGGATCCGGGAGGTGACGGTGTTGCGGGCGAGTTTGATTGCTCCGCAGTCGCCGGACGAGTTGGCCGCAATCGTGCGGGGGCGGCGGGTGGTTTCGTATTCGCGGCGGGCGAAGAACGTGCTGCTGCATCTGGATAAAGGCTGGACTTTACGGGTGCAACTGGGGATGACCGGGCATTTTTACTGGATTGCGGATGCGCGGGCGCTGCCGCGGTTTACGCGGGTTTGGTTTGCGTTGGGGAACGGCGCGGCGCTGGTGTTCGAGGACTCGCGGACGTTCGGCAATTTGCATTTGCATCGGACGGAGGAGTTGGCGGAGGTGTTCGCCGCCTACGGGCCGGAGCCGCTGGAGGACGGGTTTAGTTGGCAGCAGCTGAAAGCGAGTGGAGCAAGGGCGAAGGGGCCAATTAAGCCGTTTTTGCTGGATCAATCGAAGGTAGTGGGGTTGGGGAATATTTGGGCGGCGGAGAGCTTGTACGCAGCGCGGATTGCGCCGGGGCGGGCGATTCCGGAGTTGGACGATGGGGCGTGGAAGGCGCTGCATCGAGCGATTCGGAAGACGCTTGGGGCGGCGATTGAGAACGCGTTTCGGGTGACCGGGTCGGCCGAGGAGTTTCCGGAGGCCGATTTGCTGGCGTGCGCGGTGTACGGGCGGCCGGGCGAGCCGTGTAGGCGGTGCAAGGGGCCGATTGAGCGGTTCGTGCAGGCTGGCCGGAGTACGTTTCATTGCCCGCAGTGTCAGCGGTAGTGGCACAATCGGTCATGCGCTTTCTTCTCGCTTTGCTGTTGCCGGGGGTGGCGGCCGGGGCGTGTAAGGAGGTCAGGATCCTCACCTACAACATTCATCATGGGGAGGGGATTGACGGGAAGTTCGATTTGGCGCGGATTGCGAAGGTGATTCGGCAGAGCCGGGCGGATATCGTGGCGTTGCAAGAGGTAGATCAGCGGACCAAGCGCATCGGGGGGGTGGACACGCTGGCGACGCTGGCGGAACTGACGAAACGGCGTCCGGTGTTCGGCAGGTCGATGGCGTTCGACGGGGGGGAGTACGGCAACGCGTTGCTGGTCCGAGGGACGATACTGCGGCATAGCGTGCACCCGATTCCGGCTTCGTTTGGCCGGGAGCCGCGATCGATTTTACGGGCGGAGGTTCGGCTGAAGGGGTGTAAGCATCCGATGCTCGTGATGGCGACGCATTGGGACAACGAGTCGCAGGTTGACCGTTTGGCCGGGGCGGCGTTGGCGAACCAATTGGCGAACGAATCGCCGGAATTGCCGGCGCTGCTGGCGGGGGATTTCAACGCGAACCCGTCGAACGCGGCGGTGAAACTGCTGAGCGGGACGTGGATGATCAGTGGGGCGGGGGTTCCGTTGCACACGTATCCGGTGGCGGCGCCGAAGGTTCAGATTGACTACATTCTGGCGCGTCCGGGGTCGGCGTGGACGGTGCGGGATGCGCAGGTGCTGCCGGAGATACTGGCGAGCGATCATCGGCCGCTGTTGGCTAGATTGCGTTTGTACTGAGTTCGGGCAAGAGATGGCGGTTGTAACCTAACTCGACCAGACGGTCAAAGGCGGCTCTGACTGCGGGCGGAATGGGCTGGGGGGCGGAGTAACCGAGACGGGCGTAGATCCACAGGCGCTGTAAGTCGCCGAGGATGATGTTGGCTACCTTTTCGGGCGCGAGATCGGGGAGGAGGCAGTACTCGTCAAAGGTGGCGGGCCAGGAGAGCATCGTGGCGGGCATTTCGGGCCAATCGACGGCGTGGGTGGCGAAGGCACGGCGTTGCATGAAGGGTTTGGTGACGATGAGGATGCTGGAGAGAGGGCGGCCGGCGAGGAGGC
>JBBRIO010000095.1:0-12441 GCA_038220855.1 Bryobacterales bacterium
GGATTTCCTTCCGTTTCGATCTTCAGCGTCACCGGCATGCGGAACGTATCCAGGTCCTGCGTGATTTTTCCCATCACGCGGAACCCTTTCTTCGTGCGGTAAACCGTATATTCCAGCTTGAACTCGGGGGCGCCGCTCGACTCGATCCACTGAATGAAGAAGTACCCGAGGTCCTGGCCGGCTAACTGGCTGGCAACATCCTTAATGTTCTCCGTCGAGACGCTGCGGCCGGCAAACTTGTCCGGGACGATCTTGAGAAACTCTTTGAACTTATCGTCACCGAGCACGCTGCGAAGCATGTGATAGACGGCGGCTCCCTTGCCCGCGGTGGTGGCCCAGTATTCCGGCGAGTAATCTTCAAACCGCGCGGACTGAATCAAGGGCGGGTTGTCAACGGTCATCGCTTCGACGTAGGTATCGCGAACCTCGCCTTCCAAGGCTCCAGGGCCTTGAGACTGTTCCACCCAAAGCAGTTCAGCGTAGCGCGCCATACCGTTCGTGATCCAAAGATGGTTTCGCGAAACCGGTGAAATTTGGAGGCCCCACCATTGTCGGGAAAGTTGGTTGACGAGTAGTCGCGGGTTTGCTTGGCTGCCGATGGCGCGGGGGCTGAGAAACAGTACGCCCGGTGCGGCGTAGCCATTGGGTGCGCCGTCCTCGGTTTCAATTAGGCCGATGGACGCGTTCGGAGCCAGGCCGAAGTTGCTTGCCAGAAAGGAGAGGACCTTGCCGGTCTCTTCGCCCCAGCTTTCGGCCGCCTTCGCGGAGTTTCCGCGGAAGTAGGTAAGGGCGGTGACCCCCTGCGAAGAGACTGTTTTGGGGTCTCCTTGAACGATGGCGATAGATCCGCCAAGGGAGGGCTTGGCAAACGTGAACAGGGTCGCCCTCTTGCCGGCTGGGGCGTTGGCCGAAGCCTCCATGCCGCCACCGATGACTTTGTAATCATCCGGAACGGTGATCGTAAATTCCGAGGTATACCGATCGGCCGTGTATTCGTTCACCGGGAACCAACGGGCGGGGTAAAGCAGGAAAGCATACTCTGGCTTGATGGCCGCGAACTTAACGCCGTAGACGGGAGATTCTTCTTGTCCGCTTAGACGGCCGTCGTAAGTGATTACCACTTCCTGGTCGGAACCCTTGGGTAAGGTATCGGGGAAAGCGATCCGCAGTTGAAAATCCTGTTGGTTGCGGGTTGGGGTGAGGGGCTTTCCTTTGCCGTCCGTAACGGATTTGACCGTCAGACTGTTGTGGAGATCGAAACTGATCGCGGTGAGCCGATCGTCTACGGGCTGAAACCGAATGCGCGCGGTGGCAGCGAGCGATTGTGTGCGGGGATTGACCTCGGCGTTGATCTGGTAACTGATGACGTCGATCCGGGACCGACCGCGGGCCTCCTGGCCTTCGAGCAGGGTAGCGAATAGGGTGGCGGTGAGAACGATCCCAAGATTATTCATGATCAGGCTTCCTTCCAGTATCGATCTTCTTGCAGATAGCGGCGGACGAGAAGTCGGGCAGCTCCGGCAAGGGGGTCGCTATCCCGACGAAGGGAATTGCGTATTTGGGCTAGGTCTGCCCGCATTGCGGAGAGCGCGGCGGGATTGTTGAGCAAATCAAGGGCGGCCTGAGCGAGGTTGGACCCGGTAAACTCGCTCTGCATGAGCTCGGGGACAACTTTTCGTTCCGCCACCAGATTCACCATGGTGTAAAAAGGCACGGACACTAACAATTTACCCACCCACCAACTGATCTCTGTGACCTTGTAGAAAGTTACCATTGCCGTCCCCAGCAAGGCTGCTTCCATGGTCACTGTACCGCTGGCAGCGAGGGCGAGGTCGGCATGGGCGATTGCATCCCATGCTTCCCCTTCTACGACTTGGATGGATAGCGCGGAAATGCGTTCCCGAAAAGTTGTAAACGAAGTGCCACCGCGCTCTAAAAACCCGACCGGAGTGGCCCAGACGAACTGGGTATACCCATGAGAGCGTAGGATTTCGACGGCATCGAGAACCGCGGGCAGATGGCGCCGGGCTTCACCGAGTCGACTACCGGGCAGCAGCGTGATGAATGGTTTCGTTTCATTGAGGCCATACCGCGCGCAGAATTCGGCGCGGCTAAACCGCGGTGCAGCGCTCCAGGCCAACGGATGGCCAATGAAGTCAACCGAGACCCCGCGGGCGGCAAACCAAGCCTTCTCAAACGGGAATATGGATAAAACGCTAGCGAGGTCACGTCGCATTTGCCGAACGCGCCCGGAACGCCAAGCCCAGACTTGAGGCGCGACCAAATAGACCACGGGAATGCCTAGAGGCTTCAACCTTTTCGCGACCCGCAGGTTGAAATCCGGACTGTCGGTGAGGATGGCAAGCTGAGGCCGCCTCTCTCTGGCGGCAGCGATCAATTTTCGGAACTCGCTGTAGATCCGGGGGATGTGGGCCAGGACCTCCACCAGACCGACTACGGCCAAGGCTTCGGCATCCACGACGGATTCGACGCCGACGGCCCGCATTTTGGGCCCGGCGCATCCGAAGAACTGTGCGTCAGGCATCAGTTTCCGCAATTCCACGACGAGACGCGCGGCATACATGTCGCCCGAAGCTTCGCCGGCCGAGATAAGGATGTTTACAGAAGGCAAAATCCCAGTCTAGCGCGACGCTCTGTTACACTGAAGATTCTGTCGATGCCGTCTTCCTCCGATCTGGCCAAAGAAATTGTGGCCAAACTTCACCTGGGTGAATTCGCTGATCGCTTCCGTGGGGAAAGTATCCCGCTGGGAGAGACCTTTAGCTACTACGTAGCTGCTGCTCCAATTGCCGAAGAGGACATGAAAGAGTATCTGGAGGAGCCTGCCGAGGCGCTTCCCGATGTTGTACGTGCCGCTTTGCCCAAATTGTTGATTCTGCTCGTGCCGTACCTGGAGCGCCCTGCCGCGAATGGAAAACATAAGGCTGGCCGGCAGAGCTTTCTGCCGCAAGATTCACTGATTGTGATGGACCAGCCCGACGAGAAGACGCGATTAACACTTGCTTACGTGCCTTCGCCGGCCGTTGGGGAACCGGGCATCCTGGCCTTCGCGGTGAAAGAGATTGATATGAGCGAGTATCATTTCCATCTCTTCAACGCCCTTGCCCGTGCGGCGTTTGACCACCTCCCCGAAGCAGCGTTCGCTGGATTCATGGAGATTTTGCGCGCGGAACTGAAGGCGAGGGTACATGGCGAGGTCGACCAACTGAGCTGGACGGCCAAGCAGAACCTGTTGAACAAACAGGCATCGTTCCGGGGTGAGACGAAGCTGTTCCGGGAGTATGCCCGGGAATCGTTCTTCGACACCTTGACGCTTTACCTTCATGGGCTCTGTTGTGACATTGATGTTGAGCCTGGTCCGCGACAGATCGCGAGCCGTCACCTGCGGAAACGGCTGGAATACATGCGCAGCCAGTTCGCACCGCCGGAGGGCTACGCGGTGTTTCCGGAAGAGCTTAAGAATTAACTGATCTCCTGGCTTCTCGGTTTGCCGACGATAGACGAATCGTGCGAATGCTGGGTTTGTTCTGCGTCTCGATTGCTCTCTGGGCAGCACCTGCGCTCAAGGTCGCGCCGGCGGGGCTTGTCTTTACGTTTGTGCAAGGGGCAAGCGTATCGACGGCCGTCCAAACCATTTCAGTTGCCGCCGTGGCCAATGGACAGGTGATTCCGTTCGCGATTGCCGCACCGTCGAGTCCTTGGCTGACGGTTACGCCGGGTAACGGACGGACGACGCTAGTTGTTCGGGTTGCCGTGAACAGCACTTCTCTCTTGGTGGGGACCTATTCTGACCGGCTGACGATTACCCCGACGGAGGGTACCAATGTGGAGCCTATTGCGGTTCTGATCACTCTGACTGTCAGTGCTCCTCCGTCCGAGATGGTGGTGTCTCCGCCGACCCTCGAGTTCGTCTCGCGCTTGGGTGAAAACACCGAAGGAAGCAGTCAGCCCTTTTATTTTGGAACTAGTGCTGGTCTCCTGCCCTACAGCCTCTCCACGAAAGGAACCGACTGGCTGACGGCGAATCCGACGACGGGAAACGTCTTCCCTGGGTTCCGAACTACCCTGCAGGCGACTATGAACCCAAGTGGCCTTGTGCCCGGGACGTACAAGGGCGCGATCGTCGTGAATACGCCAACCGCGGTTACGAAGACGACCACGCTGAATGTGACCTTAACGGTGCAGCCAGGGCAGCCGGAGGTAACCTCGGTATGGCCAGCCAGTCTGCCCGCCCAATCTCCGACGAGTATCCTGACGGTCCGGGGCTTACGGTTCTTTCCGTCGACGGCGGCGCGGATTAACGGTGTGGCAGTAACGACGAAGGTGTTGGGTGATCGACTTCTAGAGATCACGGTGCCAGCGGCAATGATGACTGACTCCAAGGTCCTTCCCATCGCGGTAACGAACCCGGGCGCCGGAGGGGGGACGGCTACGGGCGGCCTCGTGGTGACGATGGCGGGTCCGGTGATCAGGGGTATCGGCAACGCCGCCTCGCAACAGGCTTCGGCAGCGCCAGGGTCGCTGCTCGTTTTGTACGGCCAGGGCCTGGGACCAGACATTCTCGCCTCGTTTGATCCCTGGCTGACCCGCTTGCCGATGGAGCTCAGCGGCGTTACGGTCACTTTCCAAGGGGAGCCCGCTCCGATTCTATATGCGGGGAAGGACCAAATCTGTGTGACCGTACCTTATAAGCTTGAGTCGAACCGGCCCTATATGATCCACGCGAGCGTTGGGGGGCAGCGATCCAATCCATGGCCGGTTTTGGTCACGCCCACCGCTCCGGGTCTCTTCACCGCTACCGGAACCGGGGCGGGGGGCGTGGCCGCGTATGGGTTTGACGAAGTGAAGGGCGAATACTTTCTAGTCTCGGAAGCCGAACCAGCACGGAGAGGCGGATTTGTCGTCTTTTACGGAACTGGCGAGGGGCTCCCTGCCTTTCCATTGGTTGCGGAAGGGCTTGATGGGTTGATTGCAGATCGTCCCAGCGCACAGAACAGCCAGGTTTCGATCACGGTAGGCGGGGTGGTCGCCGAAGTTTTGTATGCCGGTACCAGTCCGGGACTGGTGGTGGGAATCATGCAGGTCACGGTGAAGATTCCGATGTCGGTCGTACCCGGCAAAGCCGTCCCGGTGGGCATCCGGATAGGGAACTTGACTAGCCCAGTAGGGCCGACTTTGAACGTCAAATGAAAGAGTGTCTGCGGGCTAGGCGATGGGTTCGATGTCGCGCAGTTGCCAGGCAAGGCGTCGCCGATCCGGGCCTAAGCCCTGTTCCTCGGGCACGACGTACTTTTCGGCCTCGATCCGCAGGACAGACGCGCGCCCGACGGATAACGGAACCGGAATGCTGAACTCGCCGAACGACGGTAAGGCCGTAGCGGTTAACCGGCCGTCGACGTAAACCCGGAGTTCCTGGTCGCGGAGCGGAGCCGCCCAACCGGGCAATGTCCCATGAATCACCGCCGATCGAGCATACTCTGGCAGCATCCAGTGGAGCCGATTCGCGACCCATTGGTCGGCATATAAGCCCTGCGACCGAAAGTAGACGTCATCAATCTTCGCCCGGCAAACGTACACGAAGTGCTTGGCGATGTATGCCCCCAGCGGACCTGGAATACAGCGTTGGATGCGAGTAGACCAGACTTTGTCATAGGTGTCGAGCCCGTAGAACCACCAACCGGGCGGACGCTTCTGCCCGCTTTGCTTCTGGAGAAGGTTGGCGAGTTCGCGGAAGCGCTTCTGCCCGCCGGCGAAAGATTTGGCGGCCTCGTACTCCCGAAGGCATCCAAACGTCTCGGGGACGTAAGCAAGGCCGAACCGCTTGCCGAGTCGAACCAAGAGGTCCCAGTCCATCCCGAAATGCAGAGATTCATCGGCCCAACCGACGGCCTCGACACAGTCCCGCCGAAAGAAGACGGACTGCTGCAGGATATAGTCCAAAACGAACGTCAATTTCCAAAGGTTGAATGGCTCTGTGTAGGGAAACTGCTGCCGGACATTGCCGTCGTAGTCAATTTGAAAGCCTTCGCCGTAGATCGCACCGACCCGCGGATGCGCCGCACAGCCGGCCACTCCTTTGCTAATTGCGCCCGGTAAATAAACGTCATCCGAGTTGAGCCAAGCGACGATGCTTCCCTTCGCAGCCTGGAAGCCCTTGTTGATTGCGTGCGTCTGGCCCCGGTCTTTTTCCGATATGAACGTTAAACGACTGCTGTATTCCTTCGCCACGGAGGCGGTACTGTCCGTTGAGCCCCCATCCATGATGACGTACTCGACGTTCGGGTAGTCCTGATTCAAAACACTTTCGATCGTGGCGCGGATGAAGTGCCCCTGGTTGAAGGACGGCGTTACGACTGTAACGAGAGGAGTACTCACCCCTTCGAACCCGTAGTTTGGAACTCGACCGTATCAACGACACAGCCAAGTTGCCGATAATCGCCATTCTCTTTCGGGCGCCAAGTACGGCTCGATTCAAAGCTCATCCGGCAGACTTTGCCGGAAAGCTCGGGTGGGATGGGAGCAACAAATGAATAGTCACCGGCGGCGGCGAGTTCCTGGCGATGGACTACCTTTCCTTCGAGCTTGACCGTGAGCGTAAGTGGTCCGATCGGAGCCCAGTGCTTGCCTGATACCGTCAAACTGGTTGCCCCGGCAGGGATCGATTGCTCCGATTGCCATAGTGCGGAGATCCAGCCGTCTTCCCAGCGCCCGGTGAATTTCTTACCGAATCCGGTCATCTGCTGCCACTCGGCGAAGTACCGCTTCCGCTGCCCCGGGTTGTGGTAAATCCCCAAGGCCAAGCTGAGCGCGTAGGAGGACAGAGTCGGCTGGGAGCGATCGAAGTACTGGTCTTTTTTGTCGAGTAGGTAGCAGGCGTAGCCATTAATCCACTCATACGGCGCGTATTGAAACTGTGTCTTAACCGTGCTGATGATTTCCTGATAAACCAGCCTGCGTTTGGACAGTGTCTTATTGTCCATGTGCATTCGGCTGGTCGCAAAAAAGTCGTCGACCTTGACGACGCCGTACTGTTTAGCGATGCGGATCCAGAGTTCGTAGTCGAGTGCAAAGTGCATCGTCACGTTCATCATCCCGGAGTTGTAAAACGCTTCGCGGAGCATGAACGCCGCCGGTTGGCAGATGTAGCATTGGTTGTTAAGTGTGCGGAGATCGAACGGCTGCGTCGGGTAAGGCGCGATAATCTCGCCATCCAACTTCACGTGGTACGCCTCTCCGTAGATCATTCCGACCCCGGGGTTGGCTCTGAAGTGCTTCGCGATTGTACTGAGTGCGCCGGGCAGAAACGTGTCGTCCGAATTGAGGAACGTGAAGATTTCACCGGTTGTGGCGTGGTAGCCCTTATTGACGGCATCGGCCTGACCGTGGTCTTTCTCGGAGCACCAACGCAGGCGGTCGCCATACTTCTGGAGGATCTCGACAGAGCCGTCCTTAGAGCCGGCATCCATTACGACGTAGTCGACGTGGGGATAGTCCTGCGAGAGGACGCTCTGAATGGTCTCTTCCAGGAAATGACCCATGTTGAAGGTCGGGGTGACGATTCCAATGACCGGCCAGGACTCAACCGTAATGCGGGAGGGCCTGGAATATGCGGGGCTCGTAATATGCTTGAACGACTCCTCGGTCAACTTTATCGCTCGGTCCCAAGAGAAATGCTTCAGTCGCTCGCGGCCTTTGGCGACGAGATCCGACCGCAACGCCGCATCATCGTAGACGCGCCGCATTCCCGCGGCAATACTTTTCGGATCAAGGGGATCGACCAAAACAGCGGCGTCCCCGGCCACTTCGACGCAACTCCCGGAGTTCGACGTGATGGCGGGGGTATTGCAGTAGAAGGCTTCGAGTAAGGGGATGCCGAAACCTTCGAACTTGGTTGCAAAGACCAGCCCTAGTGCGCGCTGATAGATCTCAGGAATCAGCTTCTTGTCCACATAGCCGATCATGCGGACTGACTTTTTCAAACCTAAGCGGGCGATCTCTGCTTCTACCCGACCGAACTCGGCCGGCGAACCGCTTAGGACCAAATGCACGTCTTTCATGCCGTCATCAATAGCTTGCCGCAACCCCTGCAGGACGTTGGCATGGTTCTTATGGGGCCAAAAGTTGGCGGGGAAAAAGAGGTATTTCTCCGGTAAATTCAGCGCCGTCCATGCTGCTGTTGGAACGGACGGAAGCTGCTGCTTGAACTCGACGTCGGCGTCAAGGTGGATGACCTGGATCTTCTCTGGTGCGATGCGGAAGCGTTCCACGATGGTGGACTTGGCGTGTTCGCTGAGAGTGAAAACAACGTCGCTGTTCAGAGCCGAAGGCCCATAAGTTTGCCGTCGCCACTGCAGTACGTTCGAGTCGAAGAACTCAGGAAAAAATTCATGCTGCACGTCTGGCATCATCACCGCCGACGGTTGGGAGACGACGAGAGGCTCGAGAACGAGGAGCGGACAGAAAAATAGGTCGAAAACGCCGGTTCGGACCCCAGTTTCAATGATCTGCAGGCCAGTTTCGTGGGGAATACCAACTATCTCGGCAGTGGGAGCGAACTCGCGAACGTGTTCGACTTCTTCTTCATGGACCCAGATCAACATCTGGTGGTGACTGAGACCTCGCAAGATATTGCGAAGGTAGTTCTCCATGCCCCCAATCTTGCCCTTGTAGTATTGGCGCAAATTGACAGCGATCTTCATAGGAGAGAACGATAAACGAAAGGATAGCTTTGAGATGAACTTAGAACAACTGGCGTAGCCGACGGAAGATTGACTGTACCAGAGTATCGGCCTGAATCGCAAGAACTTGGTTGGTCAACTGCTGTTCGCTTAGCTGCAACTCCCGCGTAGCCCGCAGATATTGGTCCCGCTCCTCAGAGACCTGACTCGATCTCAATTGCAACTCTGCCAGCCGTTCCTCGGCGATGAGACGGGCGGAGTGTTCGTTCGTCCGAGCGCTCCGTAACTCGGCCATTGCCAATTGCCAATGTTCCCGTTCGGCGATCTGCAGCGCTTGCGCGCGGGTTGCCTCGCTGGCGATCTGTTCCAGATCTGACCGCATTGCGGAGTTGGCGGCCGTTTGACGACGAAGGTTAGCGGCGGTTGCCTCAAGCGCGGTAAGGCGTTCCACCGCAGCCGACTCGAATACGAGCAGCCGTTCGAATTGCTCCTGGTTCGCTTGGTTTGCCGCGGTGAGCATTCCACTCACTTCTTGCAGCGCTGTCAATCGCTCATCCGCGGCATGCTCGGCAATGACGGCTCTCTGGGTAGCGAGGGTGAGTTCGCTGGCTAGTCGGACGGTTTCCTGGCGAACGGTTTCGGCGTTGGCTTGTTCGGCGGCGAGGAGGCGGTTGACGTCTTCGAGGGCGGCGAGGCGTTCGGCGGTGGCGGGCTCGGCGACGGCAAGGCGCCGGGTGGCGAGGGTGACTTCGCTTGTGAGTCGGGCATTCTGCTGGCGGAGGTCTTCGGCGACCTGCTGCTCGTGAGCCAATAAAGAATTGGCTTCCTCAATCGCCGCTAACCGGTCTACCGCAGCCTTCCGAGACTCGGCGATGTCCGTGGCCGCTTGCCCAAGGGCGTCAAGGCGACTCTTTGCCGCGAGTTCCAGCTCATTGAGCAGCCGATCCTGAATCTCCAATTTGCCCTGGAGCGAGCCCAGCTCCACCTGTTGTCTTTCGGCGGATTCGTCTTTCCGTCGAAGAAGGACATTAGCCTCATTGATTGCGCCTAACCGAGCATCAGCGGCCTCTTCGAACTCCGTCAGCCGCTCTCGTTGCCAGTCAATCAATGCCTTGGCTTCTGAGTAAACGTTGAGAAGCCGGTTTTGCTCTAATTGCTGATCGGCCATGATTCGATTGGCTTCGATCAGCGCTTCAAGGCGCCTATCTGCTTCGGCGCGTAGTTGCTCCGTATCTATCAATAGCCGGTCTATAATGACCAGCCGCTCTTCGGCTGCCTTGGTGGTCTCGCTCATCAGTGAACGATGCTCTAGCGGAGCGGCTAATAAGCTTCTGGCGGCGCCGGCGCTTTCCGCGAGCCGCGAGTCAATTTTTTCGAGCCCGCCTTCCATCTCAGCTAGCGCGGTCATCGGGGCAAGGACGATGGCCGAACTTTGGCGCTCCCGAAGGCCGGCGACCACCAGCCTTTGCTGATCCAGTTCCCGAGAGATCTGAACCAACTGATTCTGGCTGGCGTTGCTCGAGTACTGGGTCTCGACCAAGGCTTGAAAGCGAGAGAGACGATCCTGTTGGGATGCCCTGTAAATCTGGGAAGCGCTCCCTACGATTTGCTGAAGCTCTGTGGAAGCGTGATCCAGGGTCAATACTGACGCGGGGCCACATGGGTTTGCGCTGGATTGGCGAAGGGCTTCGATAACTCCGTCGGTTGATACGGCATCGATACAGAGGGCACGGCCGAATGCACAGTCCCAGCGGCAGCCAAAGCAATGCAGTGGATGGACCACCCCTACCGTGCCTCGTCCCCACGGGCGATAATGCGGCCAAGTGCCGCCCCCGAAGATGACGACCCCGGGAGTCTGATACGCTTGCGCGAGGTGCGCCGGGCCCGTGTCGTTACCGAGGTAGAACCGAGCCCAGCGGAGGAGCGCCGCAAGCAAATGGAGTTGATCCGCGCGGCCGGCGAAGATCGAAACTTGGCCACCTTTCTTCCGTATCAAGGAAGCATGTTCTTCGAGGGCCGCGCGTTCGTGGCTCTCCCCTGTGAGAAGAATCGGCAGTCTGAAGTGCTCGGTGGCCGCCTCGAGGGCGGTCGCGAATGACTCGGTTGGCCATCGCTTGACCAGGGTTGAGCCAGCTCCCAAGGGGAAGCACACTCCGTACTCGCCAGACTGGAGGCCTAGGGAGGCTAGTAGTTCTTCCCCCTTGAGTGCCAAATCCGGCGATAAGGACCAAGGACGCGGCGCCCATTTTTCAGCTCCGGCACTGGCGCTCAACGCCCGGTAGCGATCACTCTCGGCTAGATCGGCATGATGGATGGGGCCATTGAAGCGTACGAGCTCCAGTTGGCGTTCATGCAGGAGAATCGGCAGGAGACCGCGAGGAGGTTCCAACCGGGAACAGGCCAGATTGACGGGCGCTCGCCACAAACTGGCGAGGTACCACGACAGCCAAGTCGGCTCTAACTCGGCGCTGATGACCACGTCGCAATCCAAACTGTGCAGTTGGCTGTCTAGGGTAGCCAAGGCGTCTCTAGCGTCATCACCGGGGGCGGTAAACCGCTGCGGATCAAACGACACAGGAACCACGTTATCCGCAGGAACGGGAAAGAGATCGTTGAGTTCGACGAAGGCGGCGCGGCAGAGCAAGGAAACGACGGACTTGGGATAGCGAATGCGCAGGGCGCAGAGCAGGGAGGCAGCAAGGACCAGATCTCCCAGGCCGCCCATGTGAATCACGACAATTCCGGGGCTCTTTGGGGGAAGCGCGGTTCGACTCGCACGACGCCGATCTGCGAGGACATGCTCCCGGAAAAAGCTCAACGCCGTTTTTGCCCGCCGCCGGTGGGCTTCGCGGGTCACTTTCACTTCCCGTAACCGATCCACACGCCGGGCGGCCGACCGGTTGACCTGGGACACGATCTCCTCGCTATCAATCGAACAAGCCAACAAGCCGAACTCCTGCGCCAAGCCGGAGAGCTTCTGTCCGCGGAGTAAACAGACTGGGACCGTCTCGGCCAAGATGGCCTGGATCGCCATGTGATACCGGTGGGTAAGCACCGCAGCAGCAGGCCGGAGCAAGCTGACCATCTCTTGTGGAGAGTAGTAGGCCACGGGTACTTCGACTGACGACTGCTCCATGAGCACCCGCAGGTCGGCCACGGCCCCTGTATCGAAATGCGGTCCCAATCGAGTTTCGTTGCTCAAGAACGCCACTTGATAGCCCCGGTCGCGAGCCAGCCGGTCCAGGGCTTCGGCCATAGTTCGCTTTTGGGATTGATCGGTGGAGTTGCCGTGGTGAACGACATTCACTACCAGCAGAGGTTGGGCCAAATCAATCCCGAGTTCGGTCCACTGGTCGAATGCCCACTGGTCTGTCTCGTGATTGGGCACAAAAAGCCAGGCCAGGTCAGCTGCGACGCGGATCCGCGCCTCGGTTACGCCCAAGTCCAGCAGCGCCTCCCGGCAAGCCGAGGAACGCACCGTCCACGAGCGGATTGCCGCATAGTGCTTAGCAAATAGGCGGCGACCCTCCACGGTATGGAGTCGATCAACCCCCACCGCAATTGCGTCTACAGGTAGACTCCTGCTCTCGAAGGCGCTTAGGAATGGCCCGACCGTACCCAACGGGTAGCCGAGTCCTTCGAACTCGGCTACCGGAGTATCGCCGACCAGCAGCCCGGGAAAATCCGGTCTGCTCGTCGAAGCTGCCAACTGAACATATCGATGCGGCTTCGGATAGGTGCC
>JBBRIO010000096.1:0-12407 GCA_038220855.1 Bryobacterales bacterium
CTATGACGTAGTCGGCGAATTTTCGTTTCGTCGCAAGGGGCATCTGGCGGTCGATGCGCGCCTGCGCTTGTTCGCGGGTCCAATGGCTGCGCGCCATGGCCCGCGACAACTGGGTTTGCTCGTCGCAAGTGACGAGAATCAGCCGGGCAAACTGCTTGTATAGGCCGGTTTCGATGTGAATGGCGGCTTCGTACAGCACGATGGCGTGCGGGTCAAGTCCGAAGATTTCCACGAACCGTTGCCGGCGGAACTCTTCCACCACCGGGTGGACAATCGCGTTCAGCTGGGACAACTTGGCGGGATCCTTAAAAACGACGGCACCGAGGGCGCGCCGGTCAATGGAGCCATCGGGCGCGCAGATACCCTCGCCGAAGAGGGCTACGGTTTGGTCGCGGGCCGGTCCGGCCAGCGCCTGATGGCCCAGTAGGTCGGCTTCGACCAGGTGGCAGCCCATCGTCACAAACATGCGGCCAACGGTGGATTTGCCGGTCGCCAGCCCGCCAGTGAGCGCGACAGTTAGCATGTTTGGCGAAGCTCGGACGCCTCGACGGTGTTGCTCATGAGCATCGCGATGGTCAATGGCCCTACACCGCCCGGGACCGGCGTCCAGGCGCTGGCCAAGGCCGGAGCGTCGATCGGGTGGGTGTCTCCCACGAGCAACTTCCCCTTGCGGTCGAACTCGGCGAGGATCGCGGGTTCGTTCCGCCAAATCGCTTCGACTTGGCTCCGCTCGGTGAGCCGGTTGATCCCCACGTCGATCACCACGGCACCCGGGCGGATGTGATCCGCCGTCAGGAACGCTGGCCGGCCAATCGCGCCGACTAGGATATCGGCTCGTTGGCACTCGGCGGCCAAATCCGCGGTGCGGGAGTGGCAGATAGTTACCGTCGCATGCGCGTGCAGCAACAGCATGGCCATCGGCTTGCCGACAATGTCACTGCGACCGACGATGACGGCCCTCTTGCCGGCAACCTCGATGCCATAGCGGCGTAGCAATTGCATCACCCCGTTCGGGGTGCAGGGGCGCGGGCCGGGCAATCCGATCGAAAGGCGGCCAACGTTCACCGGGTGAAAGCCGTCGACATCCTTTTCGGGTGCGATTCGACTCAGCACCTGCTGCGCGTCGATGTGCTTGGGCAGGGGCATTTGGACCAGAATGCCGTCGATGGCTGGGCTCGCGTTGAGTTGGTCGACGATGGCCAGAAGTTCGGCGGTCGTCGTCGTCGCCGGGCGGGTGATTTTGTCACTGAAAAAGCCGAGTTCCCCGCAGGTCTTCACTTTGCTGGATACGTAGACCTCGCTCGCCGGGTCCGCGCCCACCAGGACCACCGCCAACCCGGGCCGCCGGGGCAGCGCCTGGATGCGGGGCTGGAGTTCGGAGAGGATTTCGTCGCGGACGCGCTTGCCGTCCAAAAGCTGAACCATGCTAACAGGCTACTATCTGCGCTCCACCATTCGCTGCTTCTGGCTCGCTGTTTGCTAAAGAAATTTTTACTTTCGCCGATATACCTCGTATGAGGCGAGTTTATCGATTGCTCCTGCTCACCCTCGTGTCCCTTCCTGCGTGGGCGGGCGACATTGATGGTCGCGTGCTGATAACCCGTACCCTCACGAAAAAGCGCGTCGTGGTGGACTTGTATGCCCCCCGGGGCGGTGCGCCCGCGGCGGCCGTTGCTCCGCAGGACCTCGACGAATGGGGACGCACGGTGATCTACGTCGACGCGGACCTGCCGAATTCAGGCCCTCCATCGCTTTCCCAGATCGTTCAACGGAATCGGCGCTTTGAACGCGAATTGCTCGTGATTCCAGTCGGCTCTTCCGTTTCGTTTCCGAACGGCGACCCGATCTTTCACAATGTCTTCTCACTTTCGAAGGCGAAATCGTTCGACCTCGGCTACTATTCCCGTGGGCAAACCCGGACGGTGCGATTTGATAAGCCCGGCCCGGTCCAGGTGTTTTGCCACCTCCATACCAATATGAACGCCGCGATTATGGTGGTTCCCAATCCCTACTTCGCGCAACCTGCCCCGAATGGCGACTTTCGGATTGCCAACATTCCGGTCGGACGACGTATGTTGCGACTCTGGCACAAGAGTGCGGGCTTCCTCGAGCAGGAGGTCGACGTCCCTGCCACCGGGTCCGTCGCCGTCACCTTTTATCTGCCGTTGGCTACCGTCAAGTCGGTCGGTCCGTAGGGCCAGCCAATGCGCAATCGCTCTCTTACACAGCGCGTCGTCATTTTTGTCCTGCTGCCGCTGGCGGCGCTTTTAGCCACGAGTCTGTTCCTGGTGGAGCGGTTGGTGCGTCAGAACACTGTTAGCGAAGTGCAGACGGAGTTGGGAAAACGCGAACTGCGCCGGCAACAGGCGCAGACGACGCAAGGGCGGCAGATGCTGCGGACGTTGCAGGTATTGAGTGAAAACGCCGGACTCAAAGCCGCGCTAACCCTGCAACGGGATCTCGAAGATTCCGGCGCGGCGAACGATCCAGCGTTCCGAAGCACCATGACGGCTACGCTCGAAGAGCGACTCGATGCGGTACGCGAGATGATCGACGCCGATATGCTGGAGATCGTGAATGCGCGAGACCGGACGCTCGTACGGTGGGAGCGTACGCCGGGGGTGATCTGCACCTGGCAGGAAATCCCGATCAATCTCGGAGAGGAGAACCTGGGTCGGTTGCTCGTCGGTCGCGAGTTGGACCTGGTGCAAGTGAGCGGTGGGGCCCACGCGGCGCTCGTCAGGGACGGCAGAGTAGAGCGGTCCACCTTGCCAGCCACTGCGTTTGGGGGCCTGCTCCGCGACTGGACCCAAGCTGGACAGTTCACCCTGGGCGGAGAACGGTATCTGGCGATGCCTATGGAAGTGAAGGGATTAGGCGCAAGCCGGCGGGTCGTCATGCTGGCTTCGATCGATGCCGCGGTCGCCCCGTTTGTGCGCACGCTGCGGATCGTGCTGATCCCCGCCGGCGTCGTTAGCCTTGGCTTGGCGCTGGTTCTTGTTTGGTTTTCTTCCCGCACCCTGACGGAACCGTTGGGCCGGCTAACTGGAGCGTGCCAGGAGAGTATCCAACGCGGCACGCTGAACATTCCGCGGACGAAGCCATCGGGGATTATCGAAGTCGATGTACTTGCCGATAGCCTTCACCGGGCGGCGGTCGCGGCTACGGATGCGCGGCACAGCTTGGAACAGGCCTACCTACAGATCCTTGAGGCTTTAGTCGAGAGCCTGGAAGCCCGGGACGAGTACACCGCCGGACACAGTCGCCGAGTGAGCCGGTATTCCGTCTGGATTGGTACCCAACTGGGGATGGCCGAGTCGGACGTTGAGCGGTTGCGGGTCGGTGCCCTCCTGCACGACATCGGCAAAATCGGCGTCCCGGATGCGGTGCTCCTGAAAGACGGTCGCCTCACCGAAGAAGAGTTCGCCGCCATCAAGAAACACCCGGAGATTGGGGTCCGCATTCTGGAACGGATTGGCGCGTTTCAAGGCTACTTGGCCGCAGTCGGTTCCCATCACGAAAACCACGATGGTTCCGGCTATCCGCGGGGATCGCGGGGCGAGGCCATTCCCCTGGATGCCCGCATCGTCCATGTCGCCGACGCTTACGATGCGATGACCAGTAATCGCCCCTACCGAAATCGTATGCCCGAAGACAAAGTCCGCCAGATCCTTCGCGAGTGCGGTGGAACCCAGTTCGATCCAACGGTCATCGCGGCCTTTTTTGCCAGCCCGATCGATAGCACCTCAGCCACCCTGGAGAAGTTACATGACGCGCTTACGAACCCTTGGCTCCCAACTGGGGCTGATCCTCGGCAGCTTGATGATTCTCCCCGCTCAGGAAGCGCAGTTCGGGTTTGAAATGCCGATGACCTTCACCTTCGGGGTGACGGCCACGGACCGATTTAAAAACACGATTCCGGAATGGCTAAAGATGATCGACACCCCGTTTTCGGCCCCACGGAGTCAGGCGAGCGCCGGTGGACGAGCCCTTTTCGCACCGACCTTGAAGTTAGGTCCGCACTGGTACTTCCATGCCACTTTCCAAGCCAATACCTCGCCATTTTTCTACTACGAGAGCTATCACGTCAGAGGTGCCGGTGGTCGAGTCCGCCTGCTACAGGGGTTCGCCGCCTACTCCGCCGCCGGCGAGCGGCAGAGCGTAACGGTAAAGGTAGGCAAGCTCCCGACGGCATTCGGACAGTTCCAGAGTCGCTACAACGATCGGGACAATGCTCTCATCGACGCGCCGATGGCCTACGGCTCCTATTTGTTGTTGCGGCCGGACCAAGTCCCCTGTTCGATCTTCGACCTGGAGCATCAACAGCGCGTTCATCCCAACGTCTCGGCGTACCATTGCAATAACGACGAGAGCTACACCTACGGGGTGCTGCCGGTGACCCCCTATGGCGTCTTTGGTGCCGAAGTCGACCTCACGTGGCGCCGGTTCGATGCTCGCCTGCAACTGGCCAACGGCTCTCCGTCCAATCCGCAGAAATTGACGTCTTCGAGTCAGGCGGCCCAATGGGCAGCGGGCGCGGGGATGACAATCCTGCCGGGGCTGCGGGTGGGGGCCTCCGGCTTTCGCGGCCCGTGGCTCCAATCGTCCACCCAATCGCAACTCGACCCCGGACTTCACTGGCGTCAGTTTACGGCCAGCGGCTTGGGCCTCGACGCCCAATGGGCCCGATCCCGGCTCTCGCTCACCGGCGAATGGCAACGTTTGCGCTATCGGTATCCGAATTTCCCTTCGGGGCCGTCGGTGCAATATGGCTACGTCGAAGCAAAGTGGACTCTTCATCCTCGCTGGTTCGCCGCCACGCGGGTTGGCTACCAACGTCATAGCAGCGTCGGTGACCGTGCAGTCGACGGTCATTCCCACTTTCTGCCCACCCGCGCCGCTTACGAATTCGCGGTCGGGTATCGGCCACGAACATCGCACCTCTTGAAAGCTGGGTATCTATGGATGCCGAGCACGCGCCGCTATGGGCCTCGGGATGACGTTCTCGGCTTTCAGTGGGTGGTTGATCTGCCAACTCCAAGCTGGACTCGGTAGGCGGTCCGCTTTTGTTTCGCCGCTATTCCACCGGCTTCGTGCGCGGCGTCGCCAAATCCACCTTGTCAAACTCCACGCCATCAATGTCCACGGCCCGAATCATTGACGTGCCGCTCGAACGCAGATTGACTTCCCACACATGGTTCCGCCCCGCGGCCTTGGCCAGCCACCAACTCGTCGCCGGGTCCGGCACGGTCCGCGTTTCTACCGCCCAAGCGCCGTCGCCGAGATAGAGAATCCCGTTCGCATCGTCCCGCTTATGTTGCCGCAATCGGTGCGTCCGTTTGTAGTTGTGATGATCGTTTTCAAAAACCGCCGTCACGCCGTACTTCTCCCAACTGGGCATCCAGTGTTCGCGAATGGCGATGGATAGTTTCGCATCGAGCGGCGTGCCGCCCTTGGGTGCCTTGGTCGTTCCATAGGCCGGGTAATGGTAGGCCATAAACACAAACTGCTTCCCCTTCCGTTCCGCCAGCGCCCCTTCCAACCACTGTGCCTGCGCCCCTGCCACCGGCTGCGTATGCGCCGTATCCAACAGCAGGATCGATAGATAGTCGCCGAAATCCAGTGCGTAGTAGGACCGCTGCGCCGGGGATCGGAACAGAGAATAGAAAAACGGGGCATCCTCGGGAATCTTTCCGTTCGTCCCGCCGCGAACTTCGTGGTTGCCGATCCCCACAACCATTGGAATCAAACGCCCGTTCGGGCTTACCGCACGCTCCATCCAACTCTTCAACCAGTCCACCCACCGGTTCGACGATACGCCGTTCGCATAAGCCAAATCGCCCATCAGCAACGCAAAGTCCGGGTCTAGCGACGCGGCGGATCCGGTGGCCTTATCCAGCTTCTGGCGGGTATGCATCATGTCGCCCCCGCTCACAAATCGCACCGGCCGGTTCAAGTCCCGCGGCATCGTCCGGAAGCGCCAGCCCTCGGTTGGCTTCGCAATGGGCTTCCCAATGTTGAACTCGTAATGAGTATCCGGCAGCAAGCTCTGCAACTCCACTCGCCGGCCTTGCATCGTCGTATCGGCAATGGCAAATTTTGTGCCGGTCGCCTTCATCCACGCCGTCTCTCCGACGCGGCGAAAGTGTACGTCCAGCGAACTGTTGGTATGGAGGTCCACCCAGTTCACGGTCATCGTCGTGGTCGGGTCGGACTGCCACATTAGGTAGAGGCCCACCAGGTCTTGCGACCAAGCCGAGGCCGCCGTCAGAGCGGATAAGAGGAAAAGCTGAAGAAACTTCATGGTGAGAAAACACCATCCTATCGCGACGGCACCACCTTCTGATTTAGAACCCGGCCAGCCGGGTCTCGGCGTCACCGAACTCCTTGAGGTTTACGCCCATCCGGTCCATAATCCCCAGGTACAAACTGCACAGCTTTCGGTTGTCTTCGCCCGCCTCAAAATAGTCGAGCGCGCGCCCGGTTTTCAGCTTGCCCCCCAAGCCGCCGATGGTGACCACCGGCACCTTCTTGTTGTCGTGCTTGGTTCCGGACCACATGTTTGAAAGGAACAGCAGGCAACTGTTGTCCAGCACCGTGCGCTCCCCTTCCGGCATCGCGTCCAGGCGCTGAGCCAGATAGGCCAACTGGCTCACCTGGAAGTGCACGATCTTCTGATAGTCCTCTTCGGTGTCATAGTGGGAGGCACCGTGATGCTGCTTGCTCACTCCGAGAAACGGATAGTAGAGCGCCGAAAGGTCGCGGGCCAGAAGCAGCGAGGCGACGCGAGTCTTGTCGGTCTGAAATCCGAGGGCGACGATGTCGCACATCAGGCGAATGTGATCGCGAATATCTTCGGGCAAGCCATCCAGCGGACGCTTCATCGCGAATAGCGGGCGGCCCGCGTCGCGAGCCCGGTCTTCGGCCTTGTGCTTATCCGTGCGCATGCGCTCAATGCTGCGTTCCACATCGCGCACGCTCGCCAGATATTCGTCCAACTTAATCTTGTCGGTGGAACTGATCTGGCGGCTCAGGGCCACCGCATGTTCCTTGACGCGGTCCAACACGCTCGTGTTCCGCAGTCTGCCGCCGTTCTCGAACAGGCTGTCGAACGCCAGCGACGGATACATCTCGTTGGGCACCGGCGAATCGCCGTTCTGCCAGGATATATGTGAGCTATAGGCGTTCGAAAAGTTCGTTTCGTGGAACCCGGTCATGGCCCGCTCGCAGGCGAGCACCATGCTGGGTTGCGGCGTCTCCTGCCCGATCTGGTTGGCCAGCACCTGATCGATGGTGATGCCACCGTGGATAATCGACCCTTTGCGGATCGGCACGCCGGAAAGCAGATTTCCGGTCATCGCCGGATGAATCCCTTGCCCCGTCGCCGCCTTGTTAAACAGCCCGTCAATGACGTTGATCTTCGTTTTGAGCGGCTCCAAGGGTGCCAGCGACTCGCCCAGTTTCATCTCGGCACCCGACCCTTTGGCCCACCAGCGGCCAGGGCTGATCCCGGTGCCCATAAAGAGCACCGCAAAACGTTGGGGCTGCTCGGGGAGTGTCGCCGCCGAGGCTGAAAATAAGCCAAAGCCCGATAGCGATTCCAGCCACGGCAACGCCATCGTCACCCCGGCACCACGGAGAAGCGTCCTGCGGGATACTGCTGTTTTGCGCTCTTTATGCGGGTTCATCATCACCTCACGGTAGCGGTCAGTTGGTCGCGGCCGCGCTTGTTGAGAAACTGCGGACTGGTCACAATACGTTCCATCACCGTATCAAAGCGGAAGCCGTCGGCGGGAAGCTGGCTGCTTATCTCCTGAATCATTACTTCGTCGGATAGCGCCGGGCTGCGTCCCAAGGCATACGCCAACAGTCTGCGGGAAAACCCGCGCACGAAATCGACTTGCCGGTGTTTGCGAATGTACTGCTGGATGCCCGGCAGGCCCTCTCCCTCGAAACCCTTCGGGAAGGTTGCGTGAGCATCCACGGCGCGCCCGCCGAGGTCGTGGGTTCGTTGCCGGCCCACCGGATCGAACCCTTCGAAGGCCAACCCGAACGAATCAAATCGGGCGTGACAGGCGGCGCAACTCGGGTTGGCCCGGTGGCGTTCCAGCATTTGACGCAAAGGCAGATCCATCTTGGCCTCATCTCCCGGCAACTCCGGGACCACCGCGGGCGGAGGCGGGATTTGATCGCCCAGTATGTTCTTCGCCACCCAATAGCCGCGCTTCACCGGGCTAGTTCGTAGCCCCGGCGCGTTCTTCGTCAAAAACGCCGCCATGGGCAAAAGGCCGCCCCGGCCATAGCGGTCCGCGTCAGCTACGCGAACCCAAACATTCTCATCGCCCGCTATCGGAGCCATGCCGTAGTGACGGGCCAAAACAGGATTCACGAGGGTATCCCGGGCGTACAGCAGGTCGAGGATGGAACGGTTGCGACGAAACACGTCCAACAGAAACCGAATCGGTTCTTCGAACATAGACTCTCGCAAGACGTCGCTGAAGGAAGGGAAGCGCGTGCGGTCCACCGTGCCGATCTGCTCGAAGTCCCGGATTTCCAGCCAGTTTCCCCCGAATTCCACCGCTAGCGCGCGGCTGCGAGGGTCTTGCAGCATCCGTCGCGTTTGGGCCTTGATCACTTCCGGCCGGTGCAGATCGCCTGCGGCGGCGTGGCCCCGTAACTCTTCGTCGGGCATGCTCGACCATAAGAAATAGCTCAGTCGACTCGCCAGGTCGAAATCCGTCAGCGGCTGAACTCCGCTGCCCGTGCCCACCAAGTCGATGCGGTAGGAAAACTTCGGCGACATCAGGATCAAGACGATCGCCTCGCGGATCGCCCGTTCATGGTCCAGGGCGTAGCGCTCCTTGGCCTCCCGATAGAACGACAGTAAATCGGCTCGATCCGCCGCTGTCAACGGCCGGCGATACGCCCGGGCGGCAAATTCGAACAGCGTATCCAAATGGCTCGACTCCGCGTCGCGCCGGGCTTGCTGCACCCACCGAATGCCCTCGTTGGCTTGGTTGAAAAAGTCCCGGATCGCTTGAATCGCCACGGCGCTGCCACCCTTGGCGAATCTCAGGTACTCCGCTTCCAGCGTTCTGAGCCTTGCTCCCGAAATGATCTGGTCCACTTCAATCTCGCCGACCTCGGGCTCTCCGTCCTTGAAGTCGTCCCGCGTCCCACGCGTCCCCAGCTTCGCGAATTCGACGTAGGTACGAATATTGATGGAAGCGACAAAGTCCATCTCCCGCCACATCGCGTCCAGGGTCGCCTGCTGTTTCTCGTCGAGCAGCAGATCAAACAGGGCTTGGTCGTCGCGGAAGTAGCCCATGACGTTGTGGTAGCCGGCACTCAGATAGCGGCCTTCATCCTTGCCCGTCACGAAGTAGTTTCGGCCGCGCGACTCTTTGTAGAACATGTCGGGAAAAACGCTGCAAAACCGGCCCCAAGCCGCTTCGTACAGGGTGCGTTGACCGGCCGGAACAAACAGATCGGGATCGCCGGGTTGATTTTCCACCAGGATCGTTTTGCCCGGGCCGAATGCATTCGCCCACTCGGGCTCCACCACGTCGGCCTGACTGAACGGCGGCTCACCGGCCACCTGCAACTGGCGGGGGTCAAACTTCCGGCGATGCGTCGCGTACTGCGTATTCTTCCAGGTCAAGAGCGGCTGCCATGCCGTGCCGATCGCGCCCGCCGTAATGTTGATGAAGCGCGGCTCCACCTTCTTGCGTACCTGCGTGATATAGGCTCGCATCTGCTCCCAACCGGCTCGCGGCTCACCGGCGCGCGGCCCGGGCAGGGCTCGCCACATCGCCTGTAATTTCACCAGAGGGCCAACGTCTTCGGCCTTCTCCAGGGTCCGCCAAACGGTCTCAAGATACTTGGCGCTGACGCCGTTCTGTTGCGCGAGATCGGCCAGCGTGGCCTTCGGCTGCCCCAGCGCCGCCCGATGCCGGAAGCGCCACGCGGCCTGAAAATAACGGACGTAATCCGTGTTCTGCTGGTGATAGAAATCGATGATTTGGTGCACGGCGAACTTGTCCCGGTCAGTTTCAGCCAGCATCGGATGCGGGGCGAAGGCAAAGCCCTTCTCCTTAAGGTACACGTGGGAGGCCACCTCCCGCGCCGCTTCCAGATACTTCTTCAGCAGTGTGGGCGACATGTTCAGTGTTTCGCCGGAGTTGTCGAAGCCCGCCGTGTTGGCCGGATCAACCGGAAACTTTCGCGTCGGGCGGATGTCGACGCCCGTTAGATCGCGAACCGTGTAGTTGTACTCGGCATTGCTCAGGCGTCGCGCGAGCACGATGCCGGGGTCGCCGGCATTCCGCCGTGTCTCATAATCCCGGACGGCGTGGAACCAATCGAGCGCCGCGCGCCGCTGCTCGGGCCGCGGATGCCGCGCTCCCTTTGGCGGCATCTCCTCGGCTTCGAGGCGCTCCAATATCTGGTTGGCGCGCCGGCCGTCCTGCCATAAGGCAGCCATTGTCGTGAACCCACTCAGGTCCAACTGCGCCGCGGGCTCTCGCTGGCCGTGGCAGCTCAAGCAATAAGTTGTGAGGAACGGTCGGACGGTTTTGGCAAACTTGCCTTCCAACTCGGCGTTCGTACCGGTCTGACCCTGCGCGGCGCTGAAAACCGTAGTCGCTGCCAGCAAACAAAAGCGGCCCGCCCAAAGGGCGGACAATCCAGCCGAATTCTTGCGCTTCCGCATTGCTCGCTCCAGCATCGATTATGGGACGCGTTCGAGAGCGAGTCAATCCTATCGACTCGCCTCAATTCAAGTAAGTCCGGTCCAGGCTCCGATACTGCACCGCCTCCGCCAAATGCCGCGCTACGTTCAGGATCCGGTCATGCGCCCGCAAGCTCAGCCCCATCCGCCGCACCGCCATTTCTAAGGCTCGGGCACCTCCCACCCGTTGCCGGTAGTGGTCGCGCCGTACTTGTTGCGGACCTCGCGCCCGCCCTTCCCGAGAGCAGCTCAAAGCCGTGAGTAAGTATCGTACGCGAACTTTGCCCAATCCAAATATTGGAAGTCTTGCCGATCACCCCGCTTTGGCGACTGGGTGCCGCCGCTGATTCTAAGGGCATTTGCTTCGCGGACCCCCGGCTTGGTGCTGCTCTCCTGAGGTATGGGGTTATTGGGGGATGGTGATTTGGATAGGGTTGGCGGGTTGGTTGGCGGCGATAAATTGGATGGTGATTTCGCCGGTTAGATTGGCGGGGAGTTGGAGGTTGACCTGGTCGAGGCCGGGGAATTCGGGTTGGGGGCCAGAGTAGAGAATTTGGGCAGGCTGGCCGTTGGCGGTGGCGGAGACGTTATTGCCGGCGGCGCGGAGACCGGTGCCCCAGAGGGTGACGATTCGCGCGTCTTGCGTGGCGACGAAGATGCCGGGGGCGACCGGGGTTAGGTTGAGAGGGGCGCTCGATGAGTTCAGGCGGAGGATGGCTGGGCCGGGGGCGGCGGCATCGGGGATGAAGAAGTTGAGCTGAGTCGGGGAGGTGTAGAAGGGCGTGATGGCATGGGCCCTGGTTGTCGCGTCGATCAGGGTTAGCGGTGTGGTATCGAGGTTGGCGCCGAAGAGGGTGGCTAGTGAATTGGGGGCGAGGTTGATGGCTTTGTAGCTGGCGGCGTTGACGACGACGGGAGCATTGACGATTTGGTCGGAGTTTTGACGGAGGGTGTCGCAGGTTATGGCGTCGGCGGGGCAGTGGACCTGGTAACCTTCCGCATCGGTTTTTCCATCGTTGATCAGTTGCCAGAGCATGACGCCGGCGGCGGCTTGCTGGTGGGCGCTCGTAGTCAGCCAGGACTGCATGATGGTGGACCGAGCGGCGTCGGCACCGGTTTTGCCGTATTCGCCGAGGTAGGCCAGTTTGTTGGCTTCGCGGGCGATTTCTTCGTGACGGCGGATGTAGAGAGCGGCGTCGGCGGCGTCGTTCATTTGCCAGTTGGTGGGGTAGAGGTGGTAACTCAACATGTCGAGCTCCGGGATTTGGGCGAGGCGGTGGTAGCTGCAGCCGTCCGAGCCGGCGACGGTGTATCGATTGGAGAGGCCGGGGTATAGAGTGGGGTCGTCGTCGAAGCCTTCGCCGCCGTCGGCGACTAGATGGTTGGGGTCTTGCTGCTTGATGAAGGCCGCCATTTCGGCGGTCCACGTGACTAGGTCGTTGGCGCGGCCGGGGTTGCGGAGTTCGTTGCCGAGTTCCCAGGCGAGGATGGCGGGTTCGTCACGGTAAAGTTCGCCGGTGATGGTGTTGCGGCGGTTGATGATCATGGCGACGTAGGCCTGGTACCAACCTTTGATCTTCGGTTCGGTGTAGAAGAGGCCGGCTTAGCAGTTGGTCGGCGGGCGGCCGAGGTGGCACAGGACAAAAAGGGGGGTGGCGGCCAAAAGCGAAGCCGGCCT
>JBBRIO010000097.1:0-12364 GCA_038220855.1 Bryobacterales bacterium
CGGGAAGGATGTGAAGCAGATCGTTGCGGAACTGACACCCGTACTTCGCGGCTGGGGGAACTATTTCCGGACGGGGAACGCCGACCGGGAGTTTAACAAGATGGACGGTTTTGTGGTGCGGAGTTTGCGGCGCTGGCCGTATCGGCGCGGCGGACAACGACCCACGAAACGTCCGCCTTTTACTGGCGATCAGCTACACGGGATGGGACTGGACACGTTGATATGGGCACCGTGAAATACCCGGGCGCAAGCCACAGCAAGAAGATCATCGGTAAGCCGTGTGCCGGAAAACGGCACGCACGGTTTGAAAGGGGGATTTTAGAAACGGGCGGCGCTAGCTTGTAGCGCGCTAAAATCCTACCTATGCGCGTGGCCTTCCTCGTGCGCTGTCCAGCGAAGTTCGCAGGGCAAGCTCCCGGCAGGGACGGCTCAGGGTGTGACGATTTGGTGGCCTTCGCGGACTTCGCACCGACCGTGTTTTTGATGGCAGACCTCCCGGTGCCGAAGTGGATGGACGGCATGCCCTTCTCGCCTCGCAGCGGAAAGCGGAACCTGGTGTTTGGGGCGCGGGACCGCATAGACGGGGTGTTTGATTGCTCCCGCTCAGTCCGAGATCGACGCTGGCTGTACATTCGGAACGTGCCGTTGAGCCAGCCGGAGCGCTATTCGCGCGGAGCAGGAGACCCGGATCGACATCGCACGTGTAAAGGAAGCAGGAGGATTGAGCGGGCCGGCCCTAACGTTTACCACCGAGCGGTTCGTCGAAGAGCTGAATAACACGGCGGCCGTTCCGCATCAGACGCGCAATCTGGCGCAGCAAAGCCGCACCCGGGCCAGGATGGGCCAGATGCGCTGTCAGTTGATTGGGCATATGCGCCAGGACCTCGGCCTGCTCCCCGAAGCGGAGTTGTTTTGAGGCCAATCGAAAGGGGGGCCCTCCCCTCGCCGCAGCCCTCGACATCGCATTCAAGATCGGCGGCGCGACCCATCTGGCCGAAACGATGAAAGGGCTGAAACATCCCGACGCTGCCGTCCGCTTCTGGTCGGTGATTTGCCTGCGAGTCGCTGGCGGATCCGCCGAACCGGCCCGTCCATCGTTGCTGGCCGCGCTCGAAGACTCCTCGGCAAGCGTTCGCATTGAAGCGTCTGCCACCCTGGGTTCGTTAGATCGGCAGATACTACCCAGGGTGCTGGAGTTACTCGTCTCCGAACTCGTCAGTACGAATCTGGTCGCCGCCACGCGAGCCGCCCGCGTCCTATGGGCTTCGGCGGTCGCGCCCGGCCGGTCGCCAGCCGGATACAAGCAGCGCTCGCCGGGTTGGCCGTCCGGGAAAAGCAGCAACCTGCCACGGCTCCGTACTTCTACGCTCTTCGAGCCAATTTGGCTGACGCCGCGGAGCAACTGGAGATGCCCGCCTGAGTTCGATGTCCGCGTCGTCAGAAATGAAGAGCTACACCGCTTATCCGCAGTTGGCCCGAAGCGGAAAGGACGTCGGCTGGTCTTCCCGCTCTCCGGTGCTACCGGAAGAAACGAGGAGTGATCCGCATTGTGACGGACACAAACGGATTGACGAGCGTGATGCCGTCCGCGATTGGTGAGAGCCGGCGTGTTCTCCAGGCCCACGAACGAATGTCACTTACGATTTCCGCCATTTGTCATGGTCGGATCTCAAATTTCCCGGGGCACGAATAGTCATTCCAGCATGTTTGAGAAGGGAACCGTGTTGGAGGAAATTAGGATGAGCACACTTACGATTCGGATGGTGGCAGCGAAGGGGCTGCGCGTGCTGGCTCAGCTGGACCAATATGTCGGGACCGATAGGCCAAACCACGCCAACGATTTTTCTCTATGCCACACTGGAACGCAATACTTATGACTCCGCGCCTCGTCCTCATTTTCCTGCTCCTGCTCCCCCCCGCCTCCGCCAAAATTCTCTTCAAAGCCGACTTCGAAACCGGCGACCTCTCTCAGTGGGCCCAAACCGGCACCCGCGGCCAAAACGCCTCTCCTCGCAACGTCCAACTCGTCACCGACATCGTCCACCAAGGCAAATACGCCGCCAAAATCACCATTCACGAAGACGACATCTTTAACCCCAGCCAACTCCGCGTCCAACTCGGCGGCCCCCGCGTCACGGTCGAAGAAGGTTCCGACACGTACATGTCTTTCGCCCTCTACATGGCCGACCCGCCCAAAGACCGCGACAACTTCTTCTACTGGGAAGGCAACCCCCCGCCCCGTTACAACAACGTCATGACCTGGTGGGTCGAACCCAAACCAGATGGCAGTGGCACCTTCATCAAATACGGCACCGGGAATCTCGGTCGCAACGGCACCGAGTGGGAAGCCGATTTTCCAACCGGAAAATGGCACAACTTCGCCATGCACATCCATTGGTCCGAAGACCCGGCCAAAGGAAACACCCGCCTCTGGTTTAACGGTAAACTCGTCCTCGACAAAAGACTTAAGACCAAAGGCGCTGAATCGGTCTATTTCTGCCAACCCGGCATCCACCGTAGCCCCCACCGCCCCTCGGTCGATAGCATCTATTTCGACAACTTCATCCTCGCCGATACGCTCGACGAGGTTCTGAAGTAGTAGCCTCTCGCATTGCGCCCTGCCTCTCACCACGCTACCCTAGTAGGAATGTCCTGGTGGACCCGCAAAACTCCGAGCCTTAGCACCGAACCCGAAGACCAACGAACCCTCAAAACCGAAGGTCTCTGGGAAAAATGTGACGGCTGCGGCCAGATCATCTGGAAAAAGGATCTCGACGAAAACCTCTCCGTCTGCCCCAAGTGTGGCTATCACTTCAAACTCAATGCGGATGACCGTCTGAACCTTCTGTTCGACGACGGCCAGTGGCAGGAAATTGACGCGACCTTGCGCTCCACTGACCCCCTCCACTTCGTCGACTCCAAACCCTACGCCGACCGCATGGTCTCCATGGCCAAAGCCACCGGTCACCGGGACTCCATCATCTCCGCCGTTGGCCTGCTGAAGGGCCGTCGCGTACAGGTCTGCGCTTTCAATATGAAGTTCATCGGCGGCAGCATGGGCGCCGTCGTCGGAGAAAAGATCGTTCGCGCCATTGAACGCTGCCTCGCCGAAAAATGCCCCCTCATCATAATCTCGGCCTCGGGCGGAGCCCGTATGCAGGAAGGGGCCGTCAGCCTCATGCAAATGGCCCGCACCTCCGCCGCCCTAATGAAACTCGATGAAGCGGGTCTCCCCTTCATCAGCGTTCTCACCGACCCCACCACCGGCGGTGTCACCGCCTCTTTCGCCATGCTCGGCGACCTCAACATCGGCGAACCCGGTGCCCTGATCGGCTTTGCGGGCCCCCGCGTTATCGAACAGACGATCCGCCAAAAGCTCCCCCCAGGTTTCCAACGTTCTGAATTCCTCGTCGACAAAGGCTTCCTTGATGCCGTCGTCAAACGCCACGATCTGCGCGACTTCCTCGCCAACGCCTTTCACTTCTTCCTAGGCCCCGTAGCCAAAAGCTAAGGATTCTGCCATGCGCCTGACTCTCCTCCTCTGCTTGGCCTTCGCGGCCAGCGCAGCTGATTTCGATCTGCTCGTCCGGAACGCCCGCATCGTCGATGGCACCGGTAACCCCTGGTTCCGCGCGGACCTCGGCGTCAAAGCCGGCCGGATCGCCGCCATCGGCAACCTCTCCGCCAAAACCGCCGACCAAACCATCGACGCCAAAGACCGCGTCCTCGCCCCCGGTTTCATCGACGTCCACACACACATCGAAGGCGCTGTCGAACTCAATCCCCAAGCCGCTAACTTCCTCTACCAAGGCGTTACCTCCATCATCACCGGCAACTGCGGCGGCTCCCGTACCGACCTCGCGGCTTGGTTCTCCCGCCTCGAAACCACCAAAATCGGCCTCAACGTGGGCTCCCTCGTCGGCCACAACTCTGTCCGCCGAGACGTCATGGGAACCGCCAACCGCAAGGCCACTCCCGAAGAGATCGTCAAGATGCGGGCCATCGTCGACCAAGCCATGCGCGATGGTGCCGTCGGCTTCTCCACCGGTCTCATCTACATCCCCGGAACCTTCTCCGACACCGCCGAAGTCGTCGCCCTCGCCCAAGCCGCCAGCAAGTACAACGCCGTTTACGCCAGTCATATGCGCGACGAAGGCCGAAAGGTAAAGGAGGCCATCACCGAAGCCGTCACCGTCGGCAGAGAATCCGGCCTCCGCGTTCAAATCTCCCACTTCAAAATCGATACCCCCGCCATTTGGGGCTACTCCAAGGAAACCATCGCGCTCGTCGAACAGTTCCGCCGCGAAGGCGTCGACGTCGTCGTCGATCAGTATCCCTACGACCACTCTTCCACCAACCTCGGCATCACCCTCCCCAGTTGGGCCCTCGCCGACGGCCAGACCGCCATCTCGGAACGCCTGAAGTCCCCCGAAACCCGCCAACGCATCACCGCCGAAATGCTCGCCGGTCTCAAGAACCTCGGCCACAAAGATTACTCCTACGCCATCGTCGCCACCTATCTTCCCAAGAAGGACTACGAAGGCAAAAACATCGCCGAGATCGCCAAAATCGAAGGGAAGCCCGAAACCGAAATGATCCTCGACATGATCGAGAAAGGCGGAGCTCAAATGGTCTATCACTCCATGGGCGACGAGGACATGGAACGTATCCTCCGCTACCCCAACACCGCCATCGCCAGCGACGCCGGCGTTCGCGATTTCGGCGTCGGCATGCCTCATCCCCGGGGCTACGGAACCAACCCCCGCGTTCTCGCCGAATACGTCCGCAAACGTAAAATCCTCACGCTGGAAGACGCCATCCGCCGCATGACCTCGCTCCCCGCCCGGACCTTTAATCTAAAGGACCGGGGCCAACTCCGCGAAGGCTTTGCCGCCGACCTCGTCCTCTTCGACCCCGAAAAGGTCCAGGATACGTCCACCTACCAGGCGCCCCACGCGTACGCCGTCGGCTTCGATTACGTCATCGTCAACGGCCAAACCGCCGTCGCCGAGGGCAAAATCACCGAAACCCGCGCTGGCCGTATTCTTCGCCACCAAGCCCAGTAAGTACGCGAGCGCAACATTGTTTGTGGCGCCGGGTTTGCATTAGGGTAACTTTTCCCTCTCAACCACGGTCTTAGCTTCCAGCAAAGGATTTTTCTCATGCGCTCAATTCTGTTCACGCTCGTCCTCGCCGCCGCCGCGTTCTCTGCCGACATAGACGGCAAATGGAAAGGCAACGCCCCCGGTCGCGATGGCAACACCCGCGAGATTGGCTTCGACTTCAAAGCCAATGGGGCCAAACTCTCCGGCTCCATGATGGGCCCTATGGGTGAAGTTCCCATTTCGGACGGCAAAGTCGAGGGCGGCGACGTCTCCTTCAAGGTCGTCCTCGAGTTCAATGGCAATTCCATGTCCATGAGCTACACCGGCAAGCTGGACGGCACCGAACTCAAACTCAAAATGCAGCGCGAAGGCGCGCCCCGCGCCATGGAAATGACGCTGAAAAAAGCCGGCTCCTAACTGATTCTCTGTGCGACTGATCTTTCTTGGCTTCCTAATCGCCGCTTCTCTGCAGGCGCAATCCTACGGTCTTGTCCGCGCTGGCAATATCCCCATTCCCGGGGCGGTGGTTACCGCTAATCAGGGAGAGCAAAAGCTCGAAACCGTCACCGATGAGCAGGGCCGCTATGAGCTCCCGTTGCCTCCGGGCGATTGGGTCCTCACCGTCCAAATGTTCGGGTTCGCGACGGCCACGCAAAAGCGCAAATCCCCCGAACCCCAACCTGCCCAATGGACCCTGCAACTGCGTTCCGCTGGCCAAGCGCCCTCGGAAACGGTCGTCGCTCTGCCAGACCTCCCGCCCTCGGAGGCCCCTCCGGCCCCTGAGCCGGGCGACAACAACGAAGCGTTTCTCTTGAACGGCAGCCTCTCCCGCGGCCTCACCGGCGGGCCGGCGGAAGCCCCTCCCGAGTTCGGTCGCCCCGACGGCCCCGGCGGCATGCGGCCCGAAGGCGGCCCCGATGGTGGCTTTGGCGGTGGACCGCCCGGAAGGGGAGGCTTTGGCGGAGGTGGCGGCGGCTTCGGCGGCGGTAAACGAGGGGCTGGCGGCGGCTTCGGCGGACCCGGCGGTCGAGACGCCATTCGCGCCCGCAACGCCAAAGCCGGTGCCGCCACGGTCGGCAATCGACGCAAAGGAAACAATGGAGTTCGCGGTGCCCTCTCCCTCCAAGCGCGTAACGCCGATTGGAACGCCCGTCCCTACTCTCTTACCGGCCTCGAATACGACCGTCCCGACCAAGCCCAATACCGCGTCAACGCCGTCCTCGGAGGACCCCTCAAAATCCCCAAACTCATCATTGGCGATACGACCTCCTTCAGCCTCTCTTACAATCTCACTTACGGTCGCAACCCCTTCAATGGAATAGCCACCGTCCCCACCGCTCTCGAACGCGCCGGCGATTTCGCCGCCTCCCGCACCAACGTCCCCGTAACCCTCTACGATCCCCTCTCCGGCCTCCCCTTCGCCAATAACCGCATCCCCGCCAACCGTATCGACCCCGTCGCCCGCGGCCTCCTCGCCCTCATCCCCGCCGCCAACTCCCCCCGCGCCGTCCAAAATTATCAGTTCATCACCGGCGTCCCCCAAAACTCGCAACAGCTCAGCCTCCGGCTCAACAAAGCCATCAACCGTAAGGATCGCGTCTCCGCCAACATCGGCTGGCAGAACCGATCCGGCCAAAACGCCCAGCTCTTCGGCTTCCTCGACGAAACCAACGGCAACGGCTACAGCCTCGAACTCTCCTGGAATCGCAATATCACCCAGCGTCTCATCCAAGTCGTTCGCTACCGCCTCACTCGCAACGTCACCGAAAATACCCCTTTCTTCGCCAACACCCGCGACCTCGCCTCCGAACTCGGCATCGCCGGCGCCTCCCGCGACCCACTCAATTGGGGCCCCCCCACCCTCAACTTCACCAACTTCGGCCGCCTCTCCGATGGCGCCCCGCTCTTCCGCCGCGACTTCAACAACACCGTTAACTACGGCCTCACCTGGGTTCGTGGCAAGCACACCGTCCAAACCGGCGCCGACCTCACCCGCACTCGCAATAACAATCGCACCGACTCCAACGCCCGCGGCACCTTCACCTTCTCCGGCCTCGCCACCAGCCGGGTCGATGCCTCCGGCGTCCCCATCGCCGCCACCGGCTACGACTTTGCCGACTTCCTCCTCGGCCTCCCCCAGTCTTCTTCCCTCCGCTTCGGCTCTCCGTCCAACTATTTCCGTGGCACCAACTACTCCGCCTTCGTCCAGGACGAATGGAAAGTCCGTTCCAATCTCAGCCTCAATCTCGGCCTCCGTTATGAACTCTTCGGGCCCCTCTATGAACGCTATGACCGCTTGGCCAACCTCGATTTCGCCGCTGGCCTAACCGCCGTCGCCGCCGTCACTCCCGGCAAAATCGGCCCCTACAGCGGTGAGTTCTCCCGCTCCCTCGTCGACGCCGACCGCAATAACTTCGGCCCCCGCATCGGCCTCGCCTGGAAGCCGTCCAGCCAAGGCCGCTTCACGGTTCGCGCCGGCTACGGCTGGTACTACAACGGCAACGTCTATCAAAACTTCGCCACCCGCCTAGCTTCTCAGCCTCCCTTCGCCCAAACTGGCACCGTCCAATCCACCGCCGCCCGCCGCCTCACCCTGGCGAACGGATTCGCCCAAACGCCCTCCCAGAGCATCCAAAACACCTTCGCCATCGACCGCTCCTATCGCGTCGGCTATGCCCAAACCTGGTCCCTCTCCATCCAGCGAGACCTTTTCCGTGCCTACGTCCTCGAAGTCGGCTACCTCGCCACCAAGGGCACCCGCCTCGACATGCAGCGCTCCCCCAACCGCTCCGCCCCCGGCTCTCAACTTGACGCCGAAGCCCGCCGCCGCATCGGCAACGCCGTCGGCTTCACGCTTGATTCCTCGGAAGCAAACTCCATCTTCCACTCGGCCCAAGTCCGCCTCACCCGCCGCTTCACCAAAGGCATCTCCGGCAACGCCCTCTACACCTGGGGCAAGTCCCTCGACAACGCCAGCTCCATCGGCGGCGGAGGAGGCGGTGGTACCGTAGCGCAGGACGATCAAAATCTCGCCAACGAACGCGGCCTCTCCAGCTTCGATATCCGCCACAGTTTCAACGGCAGCGTCGTTTACGCCCCCACCAAACGTAACAAATGGCTGAAGGATTGGTCCTTCACGGGCAACCTTCTAATGCGTACCGGCACCCCCCTCACTGCCCGCGTCCTCGGCAACCTCTCCGACTCCTCCGGCACCGGCGTCATCGGCGCCGGCCGCGCCGATGCCACCGGCCAATCGGTCACCGCCGGTTCCGGCTTCTTCAATCTCGCAGCTTTTACGCTTCCCCCTTCCGGCCGCTTCGGCAACGCCGCCCGCAACGTCATCCCCGGCCCCGGGCTGTTCACCATCAACGCCGGCCTCGGTCGCTCCTTCCGCCTCTCGGAACGCCGCCGCCTGGAAATCCGCTCCGAATCTACCAACCTGACGAACCACCCGGTTTATTCCAACCTCGGCACCACCGTCAACGCCTCCAACTACGGCCTCCCCCTCGCTGTCGCGAATATGCGGACCGTCAATCTCCAAATCCGCCTTCGCTTCTAGCCATGCGCCCCTTCACCCTCCTCCTCGCCGTATCCCTCCTTGCCCAGCAACCCGCCCCCGTAAGGGACCAAGGCCTGGCCACCTTCTCCAGCTCCTCAAACCTCGTCATCGTCAACGTCTCCCTGAAAGGCCGCGAAGACCTCAAAAAATCGGACTTCAAAATCTTCGAAGACGGCAAACCCCAAGACATCACCGTCTTCGAATTCCAAAAACTCGACTCCCGCCCCCTTCCTCCGGTCCCCATCCCACCCCCTGCCCCGCTCGTGGCGACCGGCGAACCCCCGCCCCCTCGCCCGTCCTTCAAGGACCGCCGGCTCCTCGTCCTCTTCTTCGACTTCTCCTCCATGCCCCCCGCCGACCAGATCCGCACCCAGGAAGCGGCCGCCAAGTTCCTCTCGACCCAACTAACGACCGCAGACGCCGTCGCCATCTACACCTTCTCGAACAAACTCAAAAAGGTCCTCGACTTCACCGACGATCGCAAGGCCCTCCTCGCCACTGTCCAGTCCTTCCGCGGTAACGACGCCCTCGACACCACCACTGCCGACGTCGACCCCGACGATGACTCGTTCCAACTCGACGAAACCGAATTCGCCGTCTTCAACACCGATCGGAAACTCGCCGCCCTCGAAGATCTCGCTAAAGAGCTCTCCGAAATCCCGGAAAAGAAAGCCGTCGTCTATTTCGCCAGCGGCGTACCCAAAACCGGAGTCGAAAACCAGTCCCAACTCGCTGCCACCACCAACGCCGCCGTCCGCGCCAGCCTCAGCTTCTATCCCGTTGACGCGCGCGGTCTCGTCGCCTCCGCCCCCGCCGGGGACGCTTCCGTCGCTTCGCCCAAAGGCTCCGGCGTCTTCTCCGGCCAGTCCCAACGCCAAAAACGCGACAAAAACACCGACTCTCAGGAAACCCTCTTCTCCCTCGCCAACGATACCGGCGGCAAGGCCCTCCTCGATTCCAACGACCTTTCCCTCGGCATCCGCCAAGCGCAGAAGGACGTCGAAAGCTACTACATCCTCGGCTATTACTCCTCCAACGAGGCTAAAGACGGCCGCTTCCGAAAGATCAAAGTCGAAACGACCGCTCTCAAGGCCAAACTCGAATACCGCCCCGGCTACTTCGCCGACAAGGTCTGGGCCAAACTCAACGACGCCGAACGCGAAAAACAGCTAATCGACGCCCTCCAACTCGGTAACCCCGTCACCGACCTCCCCATGGCCGTCCAACTCCTCTACTTCCGCACCGCGGCCAACCGCTACTTCGTCCCCCTCGCGATCAAAATCCCCGGCTCCAGCCTCGCCCCCCAAACCGAACTCGACTTCATCGGCAGCGTAAAAGATGCCAAAGGCCGGACCGTCTCCGCTCTCCGGGACACCTTAAAACTCAAATCCGAACTGGGCGGCCGCAGCCTGCTCTATGACGCCGGCTTCTCCCTCGCCCCCGGCGAATACCGGGTCAAAGTTCTCGCCCGCGAAAACTCGAAAGGCACCATGGGCACTTTTGAAACTCGCCTGGTCATCCCCAATCTCGACTCCGGCCCCGCTGCCCCGGTCTCCAGCCTCGTCCTCGCCACCCAACGCACCCCCTTCGTCGCTCCCAAAAAGGAACGCAAACTCCAGGACATCCACCCGCTCGTTGCCGACGGGCAAAAACTGCTCCCCTCGGTCACTAACGCCTTCCGCCGCTCCCAAACCCTTCGCGCCTTTGCCGAGGTCTACTCCCCCTCCACCACCTCCCTCGCCATCTACCGCGGCAACCGGAAAATTTTCGAGTCCGCCCCCAAACAGTCCCAAAAGGCCGTCGAATTCGCTCTCCCTCTCGCTAAGCTCCTCCCCGGCGAATACACCGCTCAGCTCAACGTCATCGCTCCCACCACCCAGAAATTCGCCTTCGCCCGGGAACGATTCATCATCCTCCCGCCCGTCATCAAACCGACTCCCTAATTTCCACCTGCCTCTGGTATAATAAAAGCTTGTAGTCGCCCCTAATGGAGCTAATACTCCCAGGCTTTCTTTCTCCTCTCCAAAGCCGAGTGAGAACAGAATCACCGCCAGTGGCCCGTGTCGCGTATCGAACGGCTGCTTTTTTTCTTCGACGATTCCGCCGATACTTTCGGCTTTCGTCAAAAATAAGAGGTTTTATCGTTTGAAACGTTGGATGACTATTAGTAAGGGTCTTCTCGTGCTCGCCGTTTCTTTTGCACCCCCTACCGAAATCAAAGCGCAAGAACTAAAAGGCATCACGGCCTCCGCCGACCGGAGGCTCCTCCGGATCAAAACGTTCTTCCGCAAGCGAGTCTGCCCCGCGCACGAGTACGCCGCCGAGTTCCTCCTCGCTTCCGATAAACAAAAGCTCGACTGGCGACTTCTTCCCTCCATCGCTCTCGTCGAAAGCAGCGGAGGGAAGGCCTTCTCAAACAATAATATCTTCGGCTGGGACTCCTGTCGCCACCGCTTTTCGTCCGTCATCGCCGGTATCCATTTCGTCGCTGACCACTTGGCCAACGCGCCCCAATATCGAGGCAAGTCGATCGATGACAAGCTGAAGACCTACAACGCGCAACCCCGCTACCGGGTCGCCGTCAAAAAAGTAATGGACCAAATCGAAATGGAACCGATTACCTACTAGCCAACCACTCGGATGCCGTAGTAGAGACCGCCGAACACCAGCACGCTGGCTGCGGCCACCACCAACCAAATCACTAACCGTTCGGAAGTGGAACTCGCCGACTTGGCGTCCTTCCGCATCGTCTCGTCAAGGCTGTCAAACATGGGAAACCTCCTGTACTGTGCTTATATAAATGAATAGGCCGGTAAGAAGATTGGAGTAACGCGGAGCTTCCTAGCCGAATACTACACCCAAATCGATCGTGCGCGGCATCTTTATTTCAATACAATGAAGTTGATGCGAACCACGCTGCTTCTTTCTCTCCTCGCCCTACCCGGCTTTTCCAACCCGCTCCTCCAATACACCGTTCCCCTTCCCTGGGACCAGATCAAACCGGAACACGTCGTCCCCGCCGTCCAGCATCATTTGAAGCAGGCCGAAGCCCGTCGCCTCGCCTTCCTCGCCCAAACCGGTACCCCCACCTGGGCCAACTCCATTATCGACCGCGACCTCATCGCCGAAGACCTCTCCCGAACCTTCGCCCTCGTCACCCACCTCAACAGCGTCAACTCCTCGCCTGCCCTCCGCAAAGAGTTCAACCTCGCCCAACCCCTCGTCAATCGCTTCCAATCGTCGCTCGCCCTCGACCCCGTGATCTACGCCCGCGTTAAATCCTACGCCGCCACCCCGGAAGCCCAGGGCCTCATCGGCCCCCACAAACGTTACCTCGCCGTCATTCTCGACGAATACCGCCGCTCCGGCGTATCCCTCTCCCCCGAAGCTCGTGCCAAAGTCCTCGCACTCCGTCAGGAGCTCTCGAAAATCCAAACGCAATACGCCCAAAACTCGCTGGACAGCCTCAACGCCTTCGAACTCCTCGTCACCGAGGAATCAGAACTGGCCGGCCTCCCCCTTCCGGCGAAGCAAGCCGCCGCCGCCAGCGCCAAAAGTAAGGGACTGAACGGCTACCGCTTCACCCTGCAAGCCCCCAGCTACGCCCCGGTTCTTGCTTACGCCCAAAACGCCGCCCTCCGCGAGAAACTCTTCCGCGCCCAAACCGCCATCGCCTCCCGCCCCCCCTACGACAACCGTC
>JBBRIO010000098.1:0-12321 GCA_038220855.1 Bryobacterales bacterium
TAGGCCGGCCGCTGCGCAAAACTCCTGGCGCGTCCCGGATTCGACGTCCAGCCCAAGGGCCGATCCCGAAGCGCCAGCAAAGTCGCACGCCGAATCACAAGACCACAGGCACGGCGACCAGTAACCCAAACTAGGCGGCTAAGGTTCACGACCCGCCGAAGGGAAACTCGTCTGGGGCCGATACCCATGTGCCGCAGCGTTCCGGGCTCCCTTATAATACTCGTATGAGCAACCGCGTAGAGGCAATCTATGAAGGGGGCGTCCTGCATCCCCTCGAGCCGCTGCCATTTGCCGAGCACGAGCATGTCGCCATTACGGTAGATTCCCTGACGGCGAGCTTAACGGTGCCAGCCAGCCAGCGGGACGAAACCGACGCCGATGTCGACTACGCCTTCATGGCCCGGTGCCAGCAGGAAGTGGCTCGGATGGGGTACTCCCGCACGCTGGAAGAGACGCGCCGCCTGCTTTCCCACGTTCCAGGCTCATTCGCTGACTTGATCATTGAAGAACGCGGGGATCGTTGAAATTTGCGTTATTTCTTTGACACCAGCGCTCTGGTAAAAATCTTCCACCCGGAGCCCGGCGACGAGATCGTGCTGCGGATATACCAGGAACCCGGCCGGCGCATTCACGTGGCGCCCCTTGCTATCGTCGAACTCGCCTCCGCGCTCGCCATCAAAGTCCGGACGGGCGCGATAACAGACGCCGAAGCAGACATTTTTGACGATGAGGCCACACGCAGCTTTTCCTCGGGAGACGTTTTAGTCGATCGACCTCGTGATCGCGACTATGAGGTCGCGCTTCACCTCATGAAGCGGCACGGGCGCACCGAGCGGCTTCGAGCCTTGGATGCGCTGCATCTAGCCGCGGCGCTTCGACGCCACTGGCGCGGACAGATTGACTTTTTTGTAACAGCGGATCAGGCGCTGGCGAGGGTCGCGAAGTTGGAAGGGTTCATTGTGATCGTTCCAGCCTAATCCCGTAGCGCAACAAACACCCCCACCCCGCTCTCCCGCTCCCCGGCGCGCCAGACGACCTCCCCTTTCACCGCAAACTCCGGCACCCGCACATTCAACTGCCACAGCCCATCCTTGCCGCCCGAATAGAGCACCTCGCACTCCATCCCATCCATAAACACTTTCTGCGGTAACGTCTCCACCCCGCCCCCCGTTCCCCACAGCACCACGATTGCCCCCCTCGCCGCCGGACTCGCCGCCGAGTTCACCGTCCCGTCTTCATTCAACGCCGCCGCCAACCCGCGTCCCGACGAATCGGCCGTAAACAGCCCCGGCCGCGCCGGCCACACCACCATCCGCACCGGAACTGACCGCCAGTCGAAATCCTTCTCAACAATGACATTCGCCTCCCGTGCGCCCGCCAACCCCGCCGGCACGACGACGCTCAACTGGCGCGGCGTGACATACAGCGGTGTCGCCAGCAGGTTGTCAAAGTTCACCCGCATTCCAGGCTCGAAATTCTCGCCAAAGACCGTGAGTACCTCCCCCGGCGAGATAACATCCCCCGCATAACTCGCCGCGCTCACAATGCCTTTCGCCGCTATCGCCGGAGCCGGCCGGCCAACCGCCAACGACGCCGGCTTCGACACAGCGGAATCCGGATTCTGTACGGTAATCGAATGATTCGTCTCGGCGGAAAAATAGGGCTTCGGCAAAGTAAACCGCAAGGTTGTCGAATCCACAAATCGCACTGGTGAAAGCAGCCACGGCAGCGCCTGCACTTGCACGGTCGTCCGGTTCGTAAATCCACTCCCGCGCAACGTGATCTCGGAATCGTCTGTCCCGATGGCCACCCTGGCCGGCGTAACTTCCGACAACACCGGTGCCACCGCCAAAACGGTCAATAGCACTTCCACCATAACGGCCGTTCCCGAGGATGGGGTCAACTCCAACACTCCGCGATGGCTGCCCGGTGCCAGGCCAGCGGGAGAAACAACTACCGATATGCTTCCCGCCGCGGCCAGCATTCCCGGGGTAGCGCTTATCCAGGGAAAGGCGGTGGTAATCCGTATCGGTTGAGTAATCCCCGAGACGGCCACCGCCTGAGTGGGTAGAGCGCCGGGCACCCCTTGTGTGTAAGAAAGGTTCAGTCGCAACGGAGTAACTTGGAACGATGCGGCAATCGGCCGCGAGTTATCAACAATTTTAACGAAAAGGCCGTCATTGGAGCCGCCCGATTGGGCCTGAAACGCGTTTCTTGCCGGATAGTCGATGGAAGCGGTGTGCCCGCCAAGAAATACCGCTCCATTCGCCCCCGCGGTCACGCAATTCAGCCAATCGAAATTCGATCCTGCCTGCAGGACGCCATAAATTACTGTCTTAAGATCCGGAGCCAGTTTCATCACCCAGCCATCGGTATTTGTTATTCCTCCGCCCCGAAACTCCTGCGGAGAATCCTTCTGAATCGCGCCGGGGCCAAAGGCGGCACCTGACAGAATTAGGTTACCTTCGGAATCGCGGGCAAAGCCCTGGACCCACGCGTCCGGTATGAGGGTAGACTTCAGAATGTTTTTACCACTTGGATCCAGCTTCATCAAGAATCCCGTTCCCCGTTCCCCCATTTCGGAATGCAGCGGGTCCTTCAGGGGAAATCCACGCCGATAGACGCTTCCCGCGAGATAGATGTTGTCGCTGGCATCCAAGATGACATCACGTACCGGCTGGGCGGCGCTTCCGCCGGGTAGGAATGATGCGTAGCGGATAGTGCTTCCATCCGGAGTCATCCGGACTAAAAGCGTCGAGCCATACCCCGTATCCCCCTCCGTTTGGATGGCGTCCACCCATGGAAATTCGGATGAGTTGGATGATCCGGTGAGGACGATTTCGCCATCCCGTCGAATCGCCACGCCTGAAAACGATTGGAAACCGGCCCCCCCCAGGTAAGAAGAAAACTCTACTTCCCCGGTCGGTCGGAACTTGGCAATGACCGCATCGATTCCGGTTCCGAATCGCTCTTGCAGGGGACGTCGCACCGGAAAGTCACCGCTGGAAGTGTTCCCGGCCAGATAAATATTTCCGCCTGCATCAATGGCGATGCTGCCCGGGGTGTCCAGATTTGAACCGCCCCAATATGTGGAGAAGATCAGTGTCCGCATGTCCGCGGCCATCCGGGTGACAAAGATGGTACTAAATGCGGCCCGATACTCGCTTTGCGCAGGGTTCCTAAGCGGGAAGGACGAAGAGCGCGTCGTGCCAACGACGTGAATCGAGCCGTCTGGGCCAATCGCCGCCTTGTAGGCCGTGTCCCAACCGTTCGCCCCCAATACGGTGAAGCCCAGGGCTCGCTTCCCGTCGGCACTCATCTTGAGCAGAAACGGAGCCGCCGAAACGACCGACGGTTGGCGGAACGGGTCCAACGTCGGTGACGCCGGAGACTGCGTAAATCCGGAGAGTAGGATATTGCCATCCGGAATGGCTGCGATCGACACGACCTGATCCTGGCCCGGACCGCCTATGTATCCCGAAAACTCAATCACCGGATCGATCGTCAGCCCTAGCGACGGGTCAATCCCGGCTACCCGCACCCGCACGACTCCATGCTGCAACTCATACCAACTCGGCACCTCAATTCCGGCCTGAAAAACTCTGGGCGTCCGCTGAGTTAGTCCTCCTGCGAGCAGGTTGCCAGCACTGTCGAAAGTTACTGGTTCCGAGAACCAGAGGCCTATTTTTGAAAAATCTGCGCCTGGCCGGACTTCAAAGTCATACTCAATCCGCCCACCACTGCCGTAGTAGACGAGGTCGATCCCCGGATACACCTCCGCAAACCGCACCCGCCCAAAATGCGGCACCCCCGTAAACCACTCGTCCTCATGCTTCCCCACAAAGTAGTTCGAATACCCGCCCGTCGCCTCCTCCCCCACCCCCTTCACCCGCCTTCCACCCACCAACCGCATTTGCACATTCGTCGTCTTGGCCTCGGGCACCCCCCGCGTCTTCGCCGGGTCGAACTTCACCTCCGGCGCCAACGCATACACCACTTCATCAGAAGTCAAAAACAGCCAAGCCCCCGCCGCCCGCGACGTCCACTCCGTCCTCCCGCCCACCTGCCCCCGGTTCGGCTCAAACCAGATTCCCATTCCCCCCGGCAGCGGCAACTTCTCCAACCTCGCACCAAACGCCAACCCCAGCGCCGCCAACAAAAGCACGAAGTTCTTCATACCCCATAAGACAAAGAAATCGGTGTTTTAGCCACACCCACGCAAAATTTTTATTTGACGCCGCTGTCACTGCGACGAACTGTCGTACGGCGCCAAATACAGAACTTGCTCGTAATCCACAACCGCCAGCCGAACCCGGTCCAGCCATCCCCGCCGTCCCAGCACATTCTTCCGAATCGCCTCATCGGCAAAGAAGTAAACCGTCGAATCCACCGCAATACCCAAAGTAGAGAGCGTCACTTCGTGCCCATACGCCAGGAAACTACCGGCAGCCGTTCGAAACTCCTGCCGGATGCCAGATTCCACGTCCAACTTCAAAGCTTCGGCGAAGGAACGTTCAAACAGGCAGAAAGTCGCGCCAGTATCGACCATGGCGGTGAACTCCACTCTATGCTCGCCTGTGAAAATTACGATGGGAAGCGCAATCCCATTTTCTCGATCAGTATAAGTATGCGAAATACCGAACGAAAAGTGAGTCGGCAATCCTTACCAGCCGCCCCAGGGACGGTCGTCCGGCGGTTCTACATGAGTCAAGAACGGCGTCGATATCCCCGCGGCCCGAGCCTCGTCATACACTGCCTTTCCATCTCGTCCATGGCTCACCAACCGATCGCCCTCCACCACCACCCACTCGTCAACGTACTCACTCCCATGTTCTTTTAACCACTGATACTCGAGACTCCGCGTCGAGTACGGAACCGGCGTTGAGTCTACCTTCACGATAGGATCTTCCTCTCTAACAGTCACAACCATTTCCTGACGTTCCGTGAAATCCACCGGTTCCAACGGCCTCAAAACTCCGTTCTCGAAAACGACATGTATCTGGCGCTTCACGATCTCATTGTACCGCCACATACGGCCCTCCCTCTCTCCCGCTCCCCGCCACGCCAGATAACCCCGCCCTTCACCGGAAACTCGTCCGGCACCGAACCCCACGTGCCGCGGCGTTCCGAGGTCTTCTGTACTGTAATCGCATACAGGCACATGAAGGGGGCCGCCATCATCCCCTTGAGCCGCTTCCGTTTGCTTAGCACAAGCATGTTTTCATTACGCCGGCGGTGGGCTTACGGCTACCAGCCAGCCAACCAGACTATCCCGGCGCCGATATCGACTACCCCTTTATGGACCGGTGCCGCCAGGACTTTGCCCGAATGGGCGCTCGAAGAAACACGCAGACTGCTTTCTCACCTCCCCGGCACCTTCGCCGACTTGATTAGTGAAGAGCGCGGGGGTCATTGAACCGTGCGCTACTGCTTTGCCCCGAGCGCCCAGCCAAATTTCCAATTGAAAATGCCCTAAAATCAGATCATGACAATTCGTGCAGAAGCGATCATGGAAAATGGAGTACTACGCCCCGTAGAGCCTTTGCCACTATACGAAGGCGAGCGGGTTACCCTTAGTGCCGAACCCCATGATGACGATCTCGACCACGAGTACCTTGCTAACTGCCAAGCGGACTTCGCCGAACGGGGCGGGACGGCTCGAACCGTTGAGGAAATCCAGGAGCGATGGAAGGATATTCCCGGCTCTTTCGCCGATCTGATCATTCAGGAACGCGGAGACCACTAACAGTTGCTGTATTTCTTCGACTCCAGCGCGCTCGCGAAACTCTTCCACAGGGAACTCGGATCCGCAACGGTCACAAATTTGCTGAATGACCGCCGAAACCGCATTTTCGTTTCTCGCTTGGCGCTGATCGAACTCACCTCCGTCGCGGCGATTAAGGTAAGAACCGGCGCGATGACCGTGGAGGACGCGAGAGGCTTTCTAGCGGACGTTTCCGATTTCGCACAATCGCAACAATTCATCACTCAGCGCCTAGTAGAGGAAGACTACGAAAACGCGCAAACCCTGCTCACTCGCCACGCCCAACACCATCGTCTGCGGACTCTCGACGCCCTTCATCTCGCTTCCGCCCTCCGTCGCCGAACTCGTACCGGCCTCGATAGCTTCGTCACCGCCGATCGAACCCTCGCCCACGTTGCCGCGCTGGAGGGCTTTGCCGTCCTCCTTCCAAACGACAATTGAGTGATTCCCGCGGCGCAAGGAACACCCCCCGCGGGCTCTGCCGTTCGCTGGACCGCCACACTTCATCCTTCACCGCAAATTCCAGCCCCGGTTCATGCAACGGTAAAAGCCCATCCTTGCGCTCCGCATCCAACGACTCGCACTCCGTTATACCGAGCAGCTTCTCAATCCGCCCACCAATGGCATCGCGAGAGACCACAGAATCGGTCGCAACCTTCAATGAGTCAACTCCTGAATCACACTCTGTAGCCGTCCCAAAAGTTCCGCATCAGTCAGGCTACTTCGTGCCCCGGCAAATCCCGCGCTCACCAACTCATCGAACTCGCGGGTCGCGCGCATCAAACTGCGGCCCGCGGGACCAGGGGGCGGCTGCTCCGGAAACACCGTCGCCAGCAAATTGCGCAGCGCCATCGCCCGCTCGCGCAGCCGCGTCCTGTGTGTATCCTGGATGGCACGAATCGATTGCCGGGCCTCCGCGGGCAGGGCGAGCCCTCCAAAACGCTCTTCCAACTTGCTCCATGCATACGCACGCGCCGTAATCGCATCACCCAGGTCGATCACCGCGTTCGCGAACTCATCCCGCCCCGTATCGCTGCCAAAGTGGCTGCGGAGGCGATTCCTAAACAGAATCGGGCGAGGCAACACGGTGGTAACCGGCGCGCTCTCCGCGCCAACGCTCGGTAGTTGCACCAGGGCAAAGTGTGTACCAGGTATCGCCAGCACCAGCTCGCGAATCGCCGCGGCCCGGTCCGGTTCCAGTCCAATAGCCTTCACAACCACCACACCCTCTTCCGTCCCCACCTCGATCGATTCCCCCAAGTCAGCCCCTGCCCCGTGCAGCGCCCGCACCACCTGCACCTCCACAAGCAGCGGAGACGAAGACGGAAGCGGCTCCTTCGCGGGCGTCCTTTTCTCCGCTGTCGAAATCCCTTGCGGAGTCCGCCCGGAAGCCGCCGGAGTGGCCGCCGCCTCTTTGCCGGCCGGTGGCGAAACCCTCCCGTAGGGAAAAAACGCCACCATCGCCGCCGTCACCGCAATCGCAAAAAACCCAGCGGCCACCGCGCGCCAAACGACCCACCGTCGCGCTGGTTCCGGCACTCGGCTCTGGTCCAGCTCCGCGCAAAGAACCCCGATGTCCGGCCAACTCCTCGGCGGCGGCGGCAGGCTCGGCATCCATACGGATTCGCGGTAGCGTACGAAAGCGTCAATCGACGCCTCCAACTCGTTCCGCTCTTTGCGGCAATGCCAGCACCCGTCGAGGTGGCGGTGCAGCGTGCGGGAAGCCGGGCCCGAAGCCTCCCCATTCAGGAGATCGAGGATTTCCGCCAACTCAGGATGTCGTTCGATATTGCTACCCATAAATCGCCTTTCGAATATTCTTTACTGCCCTGTTCAAAAACTCTCCCACCGTGGAAGGGCTAAGCCCGAGAACGCTGGCGATTTCCCGGTATCGAAGTCCCTCGGCCCGCAGGTGTAAGCAGGACCGTTGTTGCGGCGACAGGTTTTCCACCGCCCGTCGCAACTGTCCGAACCGTTCCCGCTCCAGGGAAATCGATTCCGGCGTCTCGGCGTGTACATCAAACACCTCAAGCGGCAATTCCCGATCGGACAGTGTGTTGTGATGCTTCAGCGCAAGGTTGTGCGCGACCGCGTAAACCCATGCCCGCGGGTTCTGGATAGCCTGGCCTTCCCGCAGCGCCACGTAGTACTTCAGAAACGCGTCATTGGTAAACTCCTGCGCCTCCGCGGGCCGAACTCCGAGAGAAAGCAAATGCCTATAGATCTCTTCCCGCCGCTCAACGAAGAAGTCCGCGACCCGGGAATGAACGTCGGTTGTCACGAGCCACTCGAACGGCCATGCGTTCTCGCCGGTTTTTGCTGACTCATGAGATGCCATGGAGGACCCAAATAAACTCTCTGTACGCCGATAAGATCAGAAAATCCAACGTTTAGCCACACCCGTCAAATAATAGTTTTCAAGGGCTCCATCCTGGAATTCAGCACGATCGCCAAAGTCTAGTCGCGACTATCCTTTGGCTCCTCCCCTTTACCCGAGCGCGGGCCTGATCACGGAAATCGACATCGAGAGTTTCATCGTTGAAACGGACGGCATCGGCGGTAACTTCTCAGGAAAAGCTGCCCCGTCCGCGCCTTCCAATGCTTCGCCACCCTCGACCTCACCTCCCAAGGCCGCGCCGAAATGGTCGTCGGCCGCGGTTCCTTCATCGAGGCCTTCCCCCTCTTCGGCCTCAATATCCCCGAAAACACCTACGTACACTGGTCCGGCCAACGGCGCGCGCCGCTCACCGGCCAAGGAGTCTTTCCCCGCCCGTTACAAGAAAAACTCCCCGTCTGGCTCGGGGTCGGCGGCACCCCGGAATCGTTCGTCCGCGCCGGCACCCTCGGACTCCCCTTAATGATCGCCATCATCGGTGGAGAGACCCATCGCTTTCGCCCCCTCGTCGACCTCTATCGCGAGGCCGGCCGCCAAGCCGGCCACCCTGCCGCGCAACTGAAAGTCGGCCTCCACTGCTTCGGCTACCTCGCCGAATCGTCCAAACAAGCCGCCGACGAATTCTTTCCCGGCTACGCCGAGTCCATGGCGAAAGTGGGCAAAGAGAGAGGCTGGGCCCCGCCAACCCGAACGAGCTTCGAAGCCCAGCGAGCCGAGCGGGGAGCCTATCTGATCGGCGAACCGCGCGAAGTCGCCGACAAGATCGCCCGTCACAGCGAAGCGCTCGGCGGCGTCTCCCGCGTCTCGTTTCAAATGGACGTCGCGAACTTCTCCCATCAATAGCGGGCAGGGACCGGAGCGGTCCACGAAAGGATCAGAAACTCGCACGCTCCGGTCTCCGTTGCCCGCGGTTCCCCAATGGTTGCTGCGCTCCATCGAACTGATCGGGACCCACCTCGCCCCCGCCCTACGGTGATCCCAGCGAAAAAGTTATTAAGTCGCATCGAGCCCGAAAGCATCTAAAGGCGATATGAAGCCGTTCTTCTCGTCCGCGTTGCTCCTCGCCCTCCTAGCCCTATCCCCCTCCGCCTTCGCCCAGCCCGGAACCATCAGTGGAACCGTTGTTGACGCCAGCGGCGCTTCCATCGCTTCAGCTCAGGTCAAGCTGATTCTCGACGGCCGCGCGCCGGACCAGGAAGCGCAATCGACCCCCACCGGCGACTTCTCCTTCTCGAACGTCTCCCCCGGCCCCTATCGCCTCACCTTCAACGCCAGCGGCTTTGCCTTAAAAGCTATCGGTGGCGAACTCGCCGCGAACCAAACACTCGCCCTTCCACCTACCGCCTTGGCGATCGACAAGGTCTCGAACCAGCTGAATGTGACCCAGACCCAGGTAGAAATCGCGCAGGAGCAGATCAAGGAAGCCGAAAAGCAACGCCTCGGAGGTCTCATACCCAACTTCTTCGCTGTCTATGACCGCGACGCCGCCCCGCTCAATGCCAAACAGAAGTTAGAACTCACCGCCAAGACCTGGCTCGACCCGTCAACTTTTGTCGTCAACGGAATAATCGCCGGCGTCGGCCAAGCCCGCAACACGAACAAGGGCTTCGGCCAAGGTGCCCAAGGCTATGCCAAACGTTACGGTGCCGGTTTCGTGAGCTTCGGAACCAATTTGATGATCGAGCGGGTTGTCGCCACCACTCTCACGAAGCAAGACCCCCGCTACTTTGTAAAGGGAACCGGCACAAATGCGTCACGCGCCTGGTGGGCTATTAATCGAACCGTCATCTGCCGCGGCGACAACAAACAATTTCAGTTCTGCTATTCCAGCATGATCAGCCGTTTTGGAAACGGTTTCGTCACCCGCTACTTCTTCCCCGTTTCTGCGCGCGACAGCAACCGGGTGGTCTTGCAAAGTTCCGCCATCGGACTCGGCTTCGAGGCCGTCGGCAATCTATTCCAGGAGTTCCTGGCGAAGAAGATCACCCGCAAGAGACGTTAAGGTGAGGCAGGCCCGAACTATACCTTTCGACTCAACTTCCGCAGCTCACTAGCGTCGCCTAGGTCCTTCGGCCGGCCCGTCGACTCCTTGTTGCGAATTAAATCGGCGAGCCCGATATAGTAGACATCTATTCCGTCGAGCTTCCCCGCCACTCGATTCGACCAGGCCCGGTCAAACTCTACCCCTGAAATCGAGGTTATAAGGTCAATGCGATTCGGCTGACAGCCAAGCTGGATCACCTTGTTCGTCTGGCTCAAGTCCTCAGCGGTTATCGGCAGACTCCCAAATCCGAACATCTGCAGCGCACGGATTACCGCCTTGGCGTTCGCCGGTGCTGGTCGCACAAAGAAGTCGATATCGCCAGTAAACCGGGGATACCCGTGCCAAGCTACGGCAAAGGCGCCCACCACCAAGTACTCAACTTCGTTCTTGTTCAATGATTCGACAAATTCGAATAAGTCTTTGCTCAGCGGCATCGGGATAGATCCATTTTTGCAGTTCCAGAACAGTCTCAATCCGTTGCTCACCCGTAGTCAGCAGCGCCGCCTCGACCTCTGCGGCCTCAGCGGCTTCAAAACTATCGAACACGCGAATCACCATCGCCATCGCTCCTATTGTACCGTCTAGCAGGCCCTTTCCGCCCGGTACCGAGGTGCCGTTTTGGGGAACCCGAAGTCGACCGTCACAGACCATTCAGATTTATTTTTCACTGCTTAAGCCCCTTCTTTACAACGAAAACATCCTCTCGGCCCCCATCCATCGAGTCCGATTCCTTGACATCCCTGTGCTAGATTTTCAGTGCGAAGGCGCTCTTCCAAATCGGCTGCTCGGCAGCGGTTTGAAACAGCGCCTTTTTCATTTCCCAAGGAGAATTACAATGTCCAACCAGTCAAGGGATGAACGCAAGCAGCGTCGCGCCGAAGCATCCCGCGAAAACGGTCGCAAAAGCATAGGGCCCGTCTCGCCCGCCGGCAAATATCGAAGTTCGATGAACGCGATCACCACCGGAATCCACGTCGAGCTGCACAAGGAAGATCTGCCGCCCTTCTACAACTTGCTCTCCCTCGAAAATCGAGAAATTTACCTCCGGAGTATCCAGGCGCACTACCGGAAATTCAAGCCCGATTCCGAAGTCGAACAAGGCTACCTCCGCCGCATGGTATCCGAAATGTTCAGCTTCGATCGAAACACGTCGCTCTACACCCGGGCGATGCAGGAAGAAATCGACACCGTCCTCCGGGAGTACCCCGATATCGATGTCGAAACCCTATTTCTCAATGGACACAAACGGTCCATCACGCAAAAAGAGCTTTTTCGAACCATCGAGCGCAACAAAAAAGCGCATCTCCAGGCCTACGAAAAGCTAATGAAGCTCCTGGCGCAATCCAGAAAATTGTTTCCGTTGCAGCCGCCGGAGCCGGTGGATATCTCCGCCGACACCAATAACTTGGAGGACCCCGGACCTACCCCGGAAGTCGTCGCCGAACTCCTCGAAATAGCCGACCAAGCCAAAAAGGAACCTAACTTTGTGCCGCCCGCCTATGTCCTTAACTTCTTGGAAGATAAGGACTTTATGCAGCGTTTGGCCCCAGATTACGATAGCGGCGATTTGCTCATCCGCTTCGGCCGGATCAAGCCGCCGATTGCGGCCTAATTGGCCCCCGGCCGCGAAGCAGTTAACCCCGAAAACAAGCGTAAGACGAAAGCGTACACCCGAAGTGCGTCCAAACTCGTCACTCCGGGCTACCGGTAAAACGGCTGCCAGGTAAGCCAACGCGGCCCGTACTGCAAGGCAGGCCGGCCCACCTCATGGGCCCCCAGGTCCGGAGCCTTACCCGCAAACCCTTCGTTCACCGTCGGAATCACCACCCCGGCATCCACTGCCTTGCTCCCGGGCTTCAGCCGGAAATCCAGGTCCATCGCGTGATACACCGCGAACCGCTTCGCCGGATCCGGCGGCGTCATCTTCTCGAAAATGTCGAAGTCCACTTCGATTCCATGCGCCTCCTGCCCCGTCCCCGCTCGGAACGCCGCCAGCGTCGCAAACGACTTCCAATCGCTCGCCTTGGGCTCATAGATCTTCTGACCCTTCGCCGGTGCCAGCCAGCTATACTGCGCCTCAATGCCCTTGTTCGGCCGAAACCCGTCATAGTCCATGCT
>JBBRIO010000099.1:0-12309 GCA_038220855.1 Bryobacterales bacterium
GTAATGCCCGCCATCGGTGCCAGGATGGTCGCTGGTTGAATTGGAACCGGCCCCATGAAGTACCCTTGCGGGAAGTCTGCAACCTGCATCCTTATATTGTACGAACGAAAAAGGATCTTATCATGAAAAAGCAAATCCTCGGAATCACTTTGACGCTGGTGGCCGCTCTTGCATCCTGCGCCAAGAAAGAGACCCCGCAGATGACGGCGACGGCAAACGCTCCGATTGAAGCCGAAGCGATTGGCGCGCCTCCGCGGGAGATCGCCGCCCCAGCGCCGGTGGTCCGTGAGAGCAAGTTCAGGCCGGTAGGGGCGACGAAGCGCCCGGCGGGGGTGGCTGCGCCATCCGCATCCGGCGCGCCGGTGCCGGTCCCTGTTCCGGTGCCGATCATGAATTCTCCAGTGGCGGAAGCCCCTCGGGAAAGGCCGGCTCCCGCGCCGGTTGCGGTCGCAGCGCCGGTCCCGCCTCCGGTGCCGGTTCCGATGAAGGTGACGTTGAAGGAAGGCTCCGTAATCGCGATCCGGTTGGGGGAAACGCTGAATAGTGAGAAGAATCATGTCGGCGATGCGTTTACGGGTTCGTTGGCGGAGCCGGTGGTCGTCGACGGAATGGTGATCGCCGAACGCGGCGCACGGGTCAGCGGCAAGATCGTCGACGCCGAACGGGCGGGTCGGGTGAAGGGGGTCGCCATCTTGCAACTCGCCTTGACCGAGATCAACACGGCGGATAACCAGCGGGTGGCGGTGTTGACCGATGCATTTCTAACGAAGGGACCAGATACGACCAAAAGCGACGTCGCCAAGGTTGGGATTGCGGCTGGCATCGGAGCCGCGATTGGCGCGATCGCCGGGGGCGGGAAAGGCGCGGCCATTGGAGCGGGAGCGGGAGGGGCGGCCGGAACTGGCGGCGTTCTGGCCACTCGCGGTAAGCCGGCCATCCTGGCGACCGAGACGTTGATTCGCTTTAAACTCACGCAGGCGGTAACGATTACTGAGAAGTTGTAGGGGCCCGAGGCGACCCTATTTCTTTTTGATCGCACTTCCCTGACGGCGTCAATCGAGTCCGCAGCACCCCCGGCTTTGTGGCTCTCTGGGAGTTCGTCAAACGAACCCCAGACGGCCGCTTTACCGCCCGCCAAGTGCCAGGCGAGAAACGCGACCTCTCGCTCGACGCTTTCAACTTCGTCCCCGATTACTGAAAAGAGGGCCAACCCGCGTGGCCCGTTCGGCCAAGCCGTCCGCATCCAGGACGAGCGAAACCCCGCGTTTCGTCTCCCGCCTTCACTACTCGGGCATCGATTTGAATGGCCCCGGCGGCGCCGTCTCGATGGTCATTTGGGCCCTCCGTGAATCCGGCGGCATCTGAAACGCGGGTGCCCGCCTCGAACTGGGCAAATGCCTAAACGCGATGTTCGCCGGCCTCACCGCGCCAACCCCGCAGCCTCGTCGGCCTTCCACGTCTCTGACAACGGCAATCGCTCCTTCTCCAACCGCTTCGCCCGCAATTTAGCCGCGACCCCCGAGTTACTCCCCAACAAGTGGGCACTCGCCGCTTTCTCTTTCGATAACGAAGCCAACCTGATGGAAAAGCTACCGACTTCTGGATCGAAGAACCCGAGAAGCATCCGCTCTTCCGATGTCGGCAAGCCGAACTCCGGCAAAAGCCGGCCTCCAAACCGGCGAAGGTCCCGCATATCCGACCGGTCAGTTCCACCAGCCGCCAGAAACCGAATTACTTTCCCAAACGCGTCTCAACGAAACTACCAACTTACTCGTCTACCCCTTCACGAAAGTTCGTATAACTCGCGATGTTTCCGGCAAAATCGTTCGCTGGGAGCTCAGGGCCCCTCGTATCAACCCGTTCTGGTTTCCCCATGACCTCTATAACCCGCAGACGATCGCTGGCCGCGTCGCAGCATTCAAGCAGTCTTTTGCCAAGGAGCAAAGGGAGCGGCTGGCTATTCTCAACACTCTTATTCCTGCTCCCTGGCGCCGCCCATGCCGGGACCATCTCCGGCGTCCTGCTCGACCAGCTTTCCGGCTACCCTCTTTCTCGCTCGCTCGTCCGCCTGGAGCCGCTCCCGGGCTCCCCGGTCGCCCTCCGCCCCCTCCAAACCCGCTCCGGCCGTTCCGGCCAGTTCGGATTCGCCTCCGTACCCCCGGGCCTCTATCGCCTCACCGCCCAACGCACCGGCTATTTCCCCATCGGCTACGCCCAGCGCCGCCCCACCGGCCAAGCCAAGCCCATTTCTGTGACGGCTGATTCCAACACCTTCGCCGAACTTCGCGCCCATCGGCTCGGAGCCATCACCGGCATCGTCCTCGACGAAAACTCGGTCGGCATTCCCGGTACGCCCGTCGTCGCTTACCCGGCTCGCCTGCCCCTCCGCAGCGCCGGCCGGGGCCTCGGAGATGATCGCGGCATCTACCGCATCTCCGGTCTCGCCCCCGGGAAGTATTGGGTCCGCACGGGTGCCCACCGCCTGGAAGACGACTCGGGCATCCTCCCCACGTTCAGCCCCCAAACGAGTCAGTCCCGCGACGCGACTGTCTACTCGGTCCGTCTCGGTGGCGATACCACCGACGCCAACGTCCGCCCCGATCCGGGGAACCTCTTCCAACTCATCATCACGACCGAGTGCACTGGTCCCCCCGTTATGGTTACTGTGACCTCGGAATCTCTTTTCCAGAGCGCCACGGTTCCCTGCCCCGGCCAGCATCGGTTTGAAAACCTTCCTCCCGGTCCATACCAAGTCCTCGCGGAAAACCCTACGGGCACCCAGACCGCCTTTGAACGCCTGGTCGTGAATCGCGACATCTTCACCGTGGCGCAATTGGCAGAACTGCCCCGGCTGCGGATCCAGCCGCCGAAGGTTCCGCTTCTCGCCCGTCGCGACAATCTTTACGACCTGACTCCGTTACGCCCGGTGGTCCCACCGCTGCTTCCCGGCCAGTGGGAGTTCGTCGCCACGACGCCGCCGACAAGCTTCGCCGAGTTTATCCGCCTTGACCGGTCGAGAGACTCGCACCACTTGCTCATCGATTACCGCTCTTTCAATTCGCTTGTCGTCACCATCTCCGATAAGGCCGGGCAGGTGGAGGGCGTCGTCAAGAACTCGCCGGGGATTCCGGTCTTCCTCTGGCCGGTCTCGGAGGCCAACCGCCGCGTTCTCGGCGGTTCCCGCGAGTTAATCGCTGACACCGAAGGCCGCTTCTCGTTCGTCGGCCTGCCGCCGGGCGACTATCGGATTTTGGCGACCTTTGACCAAACGACGATGGATTTTGAGACCCTGGAGGAAGCCCGCGTCGGCGTGATCCCGGTCAGCGCCAGCCAGACCACCCATGTCGAGCTGACGAACGGGCTGGCACCATAATTTTCGGAACACTCCGGCCCCGTTCTATCGTCAGCAACTATAGCCATGCTTCGTTACCTCATCCTCCCGCTTCTGCTCCTGGGCGCCTGTTCCAGCACCCGGACGTCCGTGATGCTCGACCCGGCCTTACTCCCGTTGATCCCGGCCGATTCGGTCAGCCTCGGCGGCATCCGCGTCGACGCACTCCAGAAGACCGAAACCTGGGCCCGTCTGGCGAATACCCCGCAATGGACGCGCCTGATGGACGAGTTCACCAAAGACGTCGGCTTCGATCCGCGGAAAGATCTCATGGAGGTCCTCTGGGCTTCGAACGGGAAAGAGTCGCTCTACTTCATCCGGAATAAGTTTTCGCAGATGAACATCGAGCCCACTACCCGGCGCGAAGGCTTCAAACGCCTCGCCTATAAAGGCTATCCCATGCTCGGCGACGAAGAGTTCGCCGCACTGTTCATGAACGCTTCGACGATTGTCGCCGGGCGCACGCAGCGACTCCGCGAGATCATCGACGCCCGGGACGGTTCCAAGGGCTCGATCTCGAAAGAGCTTCTCGCCAAAGCCGAAACCATCCCGGCCTCGACGCACGTCTGGGCGGTTGCCGTCCCTTCCGCCTTGCCCCTGCCCAAGGGCGGCGAATCGAGTAACATGCTGGCAAATCTGCCCCGTTTGCTCGCCGGCGTTCAATATCTGACGGTCGCCCTCGACCTATCAAAGGGCGTCAACGCGCAACTGGTGGCCCACTGCAACGACGATCAAGCGGCCAAGCAGGTGCAGAACTCAATCAAAGGCCTGACTGGTTTCGCCCGGCTCGGCCTGCCCGAAAAGCAGAAAGCGGATCTGCTGCCGCTGCTCGACTCGATCGAAGTCCAGTTGAATGGCAAAACGGCCACCACCAAATTCGCCGCCGATCTGGCGACGCTCGAGCGCTTCCAAACTATTTTTTGGGCGGAGGAATCGCGTCGCCCAAATTGATCGAACCGCCGCCTTCGCTGACGTAATTCCGATTCCAATTGGGAATCTCGACGGTTACGTCCCCCTTGACGATGCATTGGCATCCCAGCCGGGAATGCAGCGTCAAGCCCGCCGCCGTCTCCACGCGGTCAGCCTCGTCGTCTTCGATTTCGGAAAAATTGTGGTCCCCGGCTCGCACGATCACGTGGCAGGTGGTGCAGGCGCAACTTCCCCCGCACGCATGTTCCAATTGCACGCCGTTGTTCAACGCAATATCCAGAAGCGACCCCTGTAAACCATGATCCGAATACGGCATGGTCGCCGGATCGTAGTCAATCGTGATGTTGTCGGGTAAAAAGGTGACTTTTGGCACTACCTCAACTATAGCCGTCCTCGCCGATAGCCGTAAAGCATTCCGGATCTACCCCATGCCGATCGGGTTTGGTATGATTAGATCGGAACATGGATACGCACACCCGCAGCATCGCCAAGGCCATCAGCTACCGTGTCCTCGGCTCGGTTACGACGGCATGCATCGTTTACTTCTTCAGCGGCGATATGCGCGCCTCCGCCAGCGCCGGACTCATCGACTCGGTCGTGAAGCTGGGGCTATATTTTGTCCATGAGCGGATTTGGAATTACATCCCGCTGGGCCGTCCGAAACCGCCCGAATACGAAATTTAATCGCGGATTGTACTGGCACCTTCGCTCGGTTCCATTCTCCCCCCTTCGTACTATCCTCGGCTCCAAGGCCCTCTCCGATTCCACGAAAAACGCGTACTAGTCCCCCGTACTCGCCTTCCCGGCGGCCCGGGCGGGCTCCCGCTCGTCCCGGTGGCCCATTACTTGCGATGGATTGGCCCATACCTGCGCCGTCCCTAGACTTCGAAGTATAGCCGGCCCTCAAAAAATCCATCCGGCAAGTTGGATCTCCGCATGAAAATCAAGTCGACTCTTCTTTTTTCCGCCGCCATCCTCGCGCTGGCTTCTCCCCTGGCTGCAACAACCATTACTGCCGGGCAATGCGCCGGAACCGGTTGCCCCGTCGCGCTGGACGTGTTCAGCATTGCCAATCCGGGCACCTTTCTATCTGGAGTCAGTAGCAATGTCAGCGGACTCAATTCGCTGGGACAAGTGCTGTACACCGGAACATTGCGATCCGCCGTATTCCTGAACTTGTCGCAGACGCTGGATTTCTACTACCAATTTACGAATGACAGCAACTCGCCGGACTCGATCAGCCGCATTACGATGACCAACTTCGCGGGCTTTACGACCGACATCGGGTACACAAACGCCAATTGGGATGGTCGCGGCAACCGGTTCGTCAACTTCCTCGGCGACCCGGATCAGCAGGTCCCCCTGTTTGGGGATCGCCCCAGCGCCGGCACCGTGGGCTTCTCGTTCGGCATTCCTGATGCTGCGAAGATCAACCCGGGCGAAACCTCGAGCACGCTGGTTATTCGGACCAATGCAAGCTCCTGGACATCCGGTTCCACCAGCGTGATCAACGGGGCCGTCGCCAACGTCACCACCTTCGCCCCCACCTCGGCGGTTCCCGAACCCGGCACCTATGCACTGTTCGGCGCCGGACTCTTCGCCTTGGCGATGATGCGCCGCCGGCAAGCCTAATCTCTCGTTTCTTCTCCCCACTGCCCGGCGACCGACGCGCAAACGTCCCGCCGGGCGATCTTTTTTTGGGGGCAGGCGGTCCACCCTGCGTTGCTATAATACAACGTAGTGCTTCCTCAACTCGAAAGCCGCATCGTCGCGGCCGTTTCGCAACATATTCTGATCCGCTACGGCCTCTCCGCCCCGGTAGTCCTCGAACAGCCCCGGCAGGCTGACTTTGGCGAGTTCGCCATTCCCACCGCCTTCCAACTCGCCCGGGAACTCCGCAAAGCACCGCGCGCGATCGCCCAGGAACTGGTCGATGAACTCCCGGCCATCGAAGGCATCCGGTCGCTCGAAGTTGCCGGCAACGGCTACATCAACCTCCGTCTGGATCGCCCCGCCGTCGCCATCGCCATCGCCGCGCCCAGCGTGCCGCCGCCGCCCGCCGGTAAGGTGCTCATCGAACACACGAGCATTAACCCGAATAAAGCGGCTCACATCGGGCATTTGCGGAACTCGATTCTCGGCGACACGTTCGTTCGGATGCTCCGCGCCCAGGGCCATCAAGTCAACATCCAGAACTATATCGACAACACCGGCGTCCAAGTCGCCGATGTTGTGGTCGGGTTCCATTTCCTGGAAGGCAAATCGCTGGACGAGGTTCGCGCTCTCACCCTGCTGCCGCGCTTCGATTACCTCTGCTGGGATCTATACGCCAAGGTCTCCCAGACCTATGCCACCGACGAAGCGCTGAAAGCCAAGCGCGCCGAAACGCTTCATGCGATCGAGGCCGGCCACGGGGTCCTCGCCGAAATGGGTTCCCTGATTGCCGACAAGGTCGTCGACTATCACCTCGATACCATGCTCCGGCTGGACATTCAATACGATGCCCTGCCCCGCGAATCCGAGATTCTGCACCTCCAGTTTTGGGCGGCCGCGTTTGAACTACTCAAACAACGCAAAGCCATCTACCTGGAAACCCAGGGCAAAAACAACGGCTGCTGGGTCATGCCCGGCTCGGCCTTCTCGGACCATCGCGAAGACGAAGATTCGAAGGTCATCGTCCGTTCGAATGGGATTGTCACTTACGTCGGCAAAGACATCGCCTATCAGATGTGGAAGTTCGGCCTGTTGGGTCAAGACTTCTATTACCGCTATCTGCGTACTTACCCGGACGGGCAAAAGCTGTATGTCACCAGCGCCTCGCCCGAAGGGGCCACGCCTGGCATTAGTTTTTCCAATAACCAGCGCGTTTATAACGTCATCGACTCCCGGCAGAGTTACTTGCAGGACGTCGTCCAGGCCGGCCTCCTCGCTCTCGGCCACCCCACGGAAGCGAAAAACTCCGTCCACTTCTCCTATGAAATGGTGGCGCTCACCCCGCGGACCTGTGTCGAACTCGGCATCGAGCTATCTGAGGAAGACCGCGCCCGGCCCTACCTCGAAGTCAGCGGCCGCAAAGGCCTCGGCGTCAAAGCCGACGACTTGATCGACAAGCTTATCGCCGCCGCGCTCCGCGAAGTCGAAAGCCGCAACGAAAACGAACCCAGCGAATCCCGCCAAAAAGTAGCCGAACAGATCGCCATCGGCGCGCTGCGCTACTTCATGCTCAAGTTCACCCGCCCCACCGTCATCGCCTTCGATTTCCAGGAAGCGCTGAGCTTTACGGGCGAAACCGGGCCGTACATCCAATACGCCGCCGTCCGCGCGGGCAAGATCCTCGCCAAGTCCAGCGAACCCATCGCCCCCTTGCCCGCCAACCTCGAGCCGATCCTGGCCGACGAAGAGCTCTGGCAGTCTCTGCTCGCCGCCGCCCGCACCGACTCCGCCCTCGGCCTCGCCATCGCCGCCGATGAACCGGCCCACCTCGCCCGCTACGCCTTCCAACTCGCTCAGGCTTACAGTAACTTCTACCAGAAATACCCCGTCCTCAGTGAGACTGACCCGGACAAACGGAATTTCCTCCTCTGGTTAACCGCCACTTACCGCGCCCAGCTTGTCCGGACCCTGGGTTTGCTCGGTATCGCCGTCCCCGCGTTCATGTAACTTTAAAAAGGAATCATGCTTAGTAAGAACTCATTCGCCACCGCCGCCATACTCTCCGTCAACGGCAAAGACTACCGCTACTTCTCTCTCCGCGCCCTTGAGGCCGCCGGCAAAACGAAGCTCGCGAACCTCCCTTACTCCATCCGCATCGTTCTCGAGAACCTCCTCCGGAACGAAGACGATCTCTCCGTCAAGGCCGCCGACATCGAGTATGTCGCGAATTGGGACGTCAACGCCCCCGCCCAGGAAATCGCGATGAGCCCCGCCCGCGTCCTGCTGCAGGACTTCACCGGCGTCCCCTGCGTCGTCGATCTCGCCGCCATGCGCGATGCCCTCGCCAAAATGGGGGTCGACCCCAAGAAGGCCAACCCGCTCATCCCGGTCGACCTCGTCATCGACCACTCCGTCCAGGTGGACCACTTCGGCACCGCCGATTCGTTCGAGCTCAATACGCTGCTGGAATTTTCGCGGAATCGCGAGCGCTACGCGTTCCTGAAATGGGGCCAAACCGCGTTCCAGGATTTCCGCGCCGTCCCGCCGGAAACCGGCATCGTCCACCAAGTCAATCTCGAGTTCCTCGCCCCCGTCGTCTTCACCCGCGAGCAGGATGGCGAAACGCTCGCCTATCCCGACTCGCTCGTCGGGACCGACTCCCACACCACCATGATCAACGGCCTCGGCGTCGTCGGTTGGGGCGTGGGCGGCATTGAGGCCGAAGCCTGCATGTTAGGCCAGTCTATCTCGATGTTACTACCGCAGGTCGTTGGCTGTAAGCTCCATGGCAGACTTCGCGAAGGAGTTACTGCCACTGACTTAGTGCTGACCGCCACCCAGCTGCTCCGCAAGCATGGCGTCGTTGGTAAGTTCGTCGAATTCTACGGCGACGGCGTCGGCGCGCTGCCCCTGGCCGATCGCGCCACCATCGCCAACATGGCCCCTGAATACGGAGCCACCATCGGCTTCTTCCCGGTCGACCATCAATCACTCGCCTACCTCCGGCTGTCCAACCGCAGCGAAGAGCAGGTCGCTCTGGTCGAAGCTTATACAAAGGCACAGGGCCTCTACCTGGAAGCCGGCGCGGCCGACCCGATCTACAACAGCTCCCTCGAACTCGACCTCAGCACGGTTGTCCCCTCGCTGGCCGGCCCCAAGCGGCCGCAGGATCGGATCAACCTGCCAGACGTGAAGGCGAACTTCGTCAGCTTCCTCAACCGCGAGCCTAAAACTGAAGCCGGCGTCACCGACGGCGCGGTCGTCATCGCCGCCATCACGAGCTGCACGAACACCTCAAACCCCAGCGTCCTGATCGCCGCTGGCCTTGTCGCTCAGAAGGCGGTCGCCGCCGGCCTTTCCACCAAACCGTGGGTGAAAACTTCCCTGGCCCCCGGCTCTAAAGTAGTTATGGACTACTTAGCTGATGCCGACTTACTCGGCTCGCTCGAAGCTCTCAAGTTCAACTTAGTCGGATTCGGCTGCACCACCTGTATTGGTAACTCCGGCCCCTTGCCCGACGACGTTTCGAAAGCGGTGAAGGACGGCAGCTTGACCGTCGCGGCCGTGCTGTCGGGTAATCGTAACTTCGAAGGCCGGGTGAACCCGCAAGTCAAAGCCAACTACCTCGCTTCGCCGCCGCTGGTGGTGGCCTATGCGCTCGCCGGCCGCGTCGATCTCGACCTGCAAAACGAGCCGATCGGTCAAGGAACCAATGGCCAGGACGTTTATTTAAAGGATATTTGGCCCACGGACGCCGAAGTCTCCGCCGCCGTTGCCAAATCGGTCCGCCGCGAGCATTTCGCCAAGCAATACGCCACCGTCTTTGAGGGCGATGCGAACTGGGCCGGGGTCCCGAAGATTACCGGCGACCGCTACCAGTGGGATCCCGCATCGACTTACATCAAGCACCCTCCATACTTTGAGAACATGGCCGATCCTACTCAGGGCATCGCCGATCTGGCGGACCTCCGCGTATTGGCCAAACTCGGGGACTCGGTTACGACCGATCATATATCCCCGGCCGGTAACATTGCCAAGGATTCCGCCGCGGCCGAATACCTGATCGCGGAAGGCGTGAAGCAGTCCGACTTCAACAGCTACGGTGCCCGCCGCGGCAACCATGAAGTGATGGTCCGCGGCACCCTCGCCAACATCCGGCTCAAGAACGAAATGGCTCCTGGCACCGAGGGTTCCTGGACGACTCACGTTCCTTCGGGCGAGAAGATGTGGATCTACAACGCGGCGATGAAGTATCAAGCCGAAGGCGTGGGCCAGATGATCATCGCCGGAAAAGAGTACGGTTCAGGCTCCTCCCGGGACTGGGCAGCCAAGGGCGTCGCGCTTCTTGGGGTGAAGGCAGTGATTGCGGAGAGCTTCGAGCGGATCCACCGTTCGAACCTGGTCGGCATGGGCGTTCTGCCTCTCGAGTTCCTTCCCGGCCAGACCCCGCAGACGTTGGGTTTAACGGGCCAGGAGCAGTTCTCGATCACCGGCGTTGCAGCCGCTGCGGAAGGAGACAAGCTGGCAACGGTCTCTGCCGACGGCAAGTCGTTCCAGGCGAAGGTCCGCATAGACACTCCGATGGAGATCCTCTACTACCGCAACGGAGGCATCCTGCCGTTCGTGCTGCGCCAACTTGCGGCCAAGTAGCCATTCAAAGTCCGAGCGGCCTCCCCAGCCCGGGAGGCCGTTCGGGTTTTTCGTTCAATCGTTCGCTCGAACATTACCGCCCGTTCACTCAACCTCCTCAGCGTCCGTCCTTTCCCGTTCGAAACCGGCACCAAACCCGCCCGACCCTGCAGCACTCGCCGCATTCCTTAGAAAAACTGCCCCTCTAACTCGTAGATGCTTCGGGGTTTAAATTTCCGCCCGGTGCCACAGCGGGCACCGGGCGCCGTTTAATCTCCACTTCAAATCCGAGTTTCGCAATCCGAACCATCAACCTGTGCGCCGTCCGCTCCGGATTGAACTTGTCGAAATAGTCCCCGCCCAACTCCCGATACGGCTCCTTCGTCTTCAGAATCGAATACGCGATCACCTCCAACTTATGGGCGACCGCAATCACCGCCTTCTTCGCCCCCGCCTTGGCCTTGATCCGAAAGAAAACCGCCCGCAAATAGCCGTCCTTCCGATGCGAATTCGCTCACCCCGATTGCGTCAAAACCCGACGCAGATACTTGTTCCCCTTCTTGGTCCGCCCACTGTACTGCACCCCCGCACTCTCGTGGCTCCCCGGACTCAACCCCGCCCAACTCGCGTAATGCCCCCCGTCCGGAAACACGCTCATGTCCACTCCCAACTCCGCAATCAACTGCCACGCCGCTATCTTCTCCACCCCTGGAATCGTCTGCAACAGTGCTATCTGTTCGGCATACGGCACGACGGCCTTTTCAATCGCCGCTTCGAAGTCGGTAAGTAACTTACTCAGAAAATCGTAGTGCTCCAAGAACATCGTCAGCGTCGTTCGATAAAACGGCCCAAACTCCGGCTTCATCGCCTGCTTGATCTCGCCTTCCTTCTTGCGCAGCTTCCCGACCGCCTTCCAACTCATCTGCTCCGCTGATGATTCGCCCTTGGCCAGCGACCGCAGAATCCGTTGACCGGAAACCCCCATCAGGTTTGAGGCCACCGACGCCAACTTGATCCCGTTCATCTCCAGCAAGTCCCGGATCTGGTTGTGCACCTGGTTGCGCTGTTGGAGCAGCGAGACCCGATTCCGGGTCAGAATCCGCAACTACCGAATCTCGGCTGGGGGAACGAAGCTGCCATCCAACCGCCGATCTTGCAAAAACTCGGCGATTCGCTTGGCGTCCCGCTGGTCGCTCTTAGGTCCCTGCAGCGCCTTCAGTTGCTGCGGATTAGCCAGGAGCAAAGTAAACGCTGGATCTTCGAGCACGTTCCAGATCGGCATCCAGAAGCGCAAAGGGCGGTCGCGGCCCGCGACCGACTCCGTTTTGCGCGCCGTAACTCAACCTCCCCGAACAACTCTCTCAGTTCTCCAATGTCCTCCAGCAACAGCTCTTCCCGCTCCTCGCCCCCGCCGTCGGCCCCATCAGCGATTACCCCGCCTGAATCCGCGCCATCTGGGCCTTCCTAGCCAAAAGTGTCTACGGCCTAGCCCACACCCGCCAACTGCTCGAAACCCTCAAAACCGACCACGCCCTGCGCCAGTTGTGCGGCTGGGATCACGTTGACCAACTCCCCCACGAGTCCACCTTCTCCCGCGCTTTCGCCGAGTTCGCCAACTCCCAACTGTCGACCGCCGCCCATGAAGCGCTCATTCGAGCGACCCATTCCGACCGCTTGGTTGGCCACATCGCCCGCGACGGTTCCGC
>JBBRIO010000100.1:0-12259 GCA_038220855.1 Bryobacterales bacterium
GTCTCCCACCGCCTCGGCCACGTTCTGATGGGCGAAAACGACCGCAAAATCTCCCTCCTCGAACGCATGATCCAGCATTCTCGCGTCACCGCCGAACACGTCGTATTTTACGGCGAAGGCCGCGACGCCTACGATCTTCGCGGCCGCACCGCCCACGAAATCGTTTTCAACCGCAACGACGGCAACAAGCGCTGCCCCAACTCGCAACAGGGCTATTCCCCGTTCTCCACCTGGACCCGCGGCCTCGCCTGGGCCATGCTCGGATACGCCGAACAGCTCGAATTCCTCGAAACCGAACCCGGCGACTTTACCGCCGTCAAGGCCTTCATGCTCCGCGCCGCCCGGGCTACCTGCGACTTCTACCTCGAGCACACCCCCACCGACGGCGTCCCCTATTGGGACACCGGAGCCCCCGGCCTCGCCCAAATGGGCCATTATTTGGACCGCCCCGCCGACCCCTTCAACGACCACGAACCCGTCGACTCCTCCGCCGCCGCTATCGCCGCCCAGGGCCTTCTCCGCCTCGGCAAGTACCTCGACGACGCCCGTTACTGGCAGGCCGGCCTAACGACCGCACAGACACTTCTCGGTGAACCGTACCTCGGCACTAACCCCAACCACCAGGGCCTGCTCCTCCATAGCGTCTACCACCGCCCGAACGGCTGGGACCACATCCCCGCCGGCCGCAAAGTCCCCTGCGGCGAAAGTTGCATGTGGGGCGACTACCACCTCCGCGAACTCGCCGTTTACCTCGGCCGGATCATTGACGCTAAGCCCTACCTAACCTTCTGGAGCTAGCGAAAGCGCTCGATCATCAGAATATCGCCGCCCCGGCTGTTCGTCAGGCTGATCGCGAGTTCCCGCCCGTCCGGGACCGCCGCTATCCCCAGACCGGTGCCGGTCGGCATTTCCGCCAACAAACGATCCTGCCGGGTCACCGCGTCCCAATAACGGACCTCTTTCCGCTTGCGACCAAAATAGTAGATCCCCGAGCGCCCGACGCTATACCAAAGGTTTAACCGCTCCACGACTTTCTCGGTGGCTCCTCCCGCCGCTGGCCTCCGCCACAGCACCGTCTCATATTGGTCGTCGCCCGCGTAGTAGAGCCACCTCCCATCGGGCGATTCGAGCGGGGAGGACCCTCCGGTAGTCGTAACCTGCACGGCCTGCCCGCCCTCGGGGGCAATCTTCCATACTTCGTAGCGGCCCGTCCGGTTCGAACCGAAATAGATCCATTTCCCGTCCTTCGACCAGGATGCCCGGACATCGTCAGGTGGATCCTGCGTCAGTCGCCGCGGCCCCGCGGTCCCGTCCGCCGCGATTACGTAGACATCCCCGCTTCCCTCGGCATTCGAAGCGAAGGTGATCCACTTCCCGTCCGGCGACCAGGACATGGGACCGGTGATCGACCCGGCCAGCCGGGTCAACTGCCGGGGGTGGCTGCCGTTCCGTTCGCAGATCCAGACGTTCGGGTAACCGGCCCGATTTGAAATAAACGCAACCAGCGTTCCGTCCGGGGAGTACTCCGGCACCGCTTCCTGCCGCGAAGACAGGATCCAGGCCGCCGCTGGTCCAGCGGCTACACCGTCCCCTTGCAGGGGCAAGCGCCAGATATCATCGTCCACGTCGTTGCGCTTGAATGCCAACCTTTGCTGCGCAATGGAATAGGACAACTCCATACCCTGCAACCCACCCAGGATCGGCACGGCTTCCGAGGATCCATCCGCTGGCACTCGAAAGATCTGCATCTCTCCCAGCCGGTAGCCATAAAACGCCAGTTCGCGATTGTTCAACCAAACCGGGCTGGCCGCGAAGTTCCCGCTCACGAGCGTCCGCACGGCACCGCGTGCCAGATAAGCCTCGTCCAGTCCGACCGTGTAGATCCCGCCGCTTCCCATCGCCCGAAATCGATGAAAGGCCAAGGTCTTGCCGTCGGGAGACACCGCCGGCCCCGAGTCCCCTAAAATACCGCTCTGCGGTTCCATCACGGGCACGCGCGTGCCGTCCTTCGAATCCACCCGGAACAAGCGAAGCGGTCCCTCGGGACTCTCCCTGCCTGCGATCATCAGATAGCGGCTATCCGGCGTCCAACCCAAATGCCGGGGCGGCACCTTCAGATTGCCCTGGGTCATGCCGGAAAATTCGCCCAGGATCGATTCGGCGCCTCCCTCCGCCGGAACCAGGATCACCTCGCCCACCTCGGAACCGGTTTGGCGGACGAAGGCGATCCGCTCTCCATCGGGAGACCACGCGGGCCCGAAGTCCGTCGCCGGATGCGTTGATAGCCGCTTGACGTCCGGGCTATCGACGGCCTTCGTGAAAATATCTGCGTTTCCAGGGACAGAGTTCCAAGTGAACGCGAAGCGGTTGCCGTCGGGAGAGAAAGCAGGGTGGCTTTCGAATTCCGGAAAAGTGGTGAGCGGGACTGGCAGTTGGGCGGGGTTAGTCGCTTTCCTGCTGTCCAAAATTACGACTCCGAAAACGAGGACTGTCCCGGCGGCCACCAAAATCCACCAGAGAAACTGTCGAGCTGGCACCGGCTCGACAGCCGCACTCTCGGAGCGCGCCTTCCACCAAGAATCCAACTCATCGACGTAGGCGTAGACCGATCCTCGCTGCTCGTGGTTCAGGCGCAGCACCGGCAACCCTTCTTCCGCCTCCCAACGTTGCACCGTCCTCACGCTCCGGCCTAAGTGCCCGGCGATCAATTTCCACGAATCGAGTCTCTGACGTTGCGACATTAGGCGTCAAACAATGTGCAACCAGTACTTTACACTTTTTGGCGCTTGAACAATCGCCGTTCCAGATTCACGATAGCTGACATGATTCGCCCAACCCTACTCACCGCCGGGCTAGCAATTCTGCTGGCTCCTGGCCTCTTCAGTCAGTCATTTAGTACGCAAGATTTCCGGGGCACTTACGCCTTCTCCTTCGAGGGGAGCCTAATCCGGACTACCACCGGCGTCCCGCTCCCGGTCACCGCGCTCGGCGTATTCACCTTGGATGGCCAAGGTAAAGTGACCAAGGCGGTCCGCATCCTCAACGCCGGCGGCCAAGTTATCCGGCAAACGTCCACCGGGACCTTCACAGTGAACCCGGACGGCACCGGAACCGCCACCTTCATCGTCCTGCCCGCCGAAGGCGAGCCACCGGTTTTCCCGCCCACGAGAGAGGTGTTCCATTTCGTCTTCAGCAACGCCCGAAACGGCCGCGGTATGGGCGCTTCCATCGTCGCCGCGAATGGCCAGGATATCGGCTTCGTTCCCGTAATCCGTGCCGAGTTCGTCCGGCAGGACATTCCGTAACCTGGAAAGCCGGGGCTGCGGCGAATGCCGCGCCCTGGCCTTACACGCTAACCTAACCCTCCAACGCCCCCCGGACCGCGGCCAAAAACCGGGCCTCCTCCGCACTCACCTTCTCCCCCCCAATCCCCAGAAAACTCCCCTCGCTCCCAGCATTCGCCACCGAATCCGCAAATCCCAACACCCAGTCCCGGTAAGTCTCCAAGTCTTCCGGTGCCTTCACCCGCAACGCCGCCACCGCCTCGTGCAGCCAAGCGATCACACGCGCCTGCAGCGCCACCCGAGGATCCGTCCCCACCTCCCACACCGCCGCCACCCGCACCCGCATCGCTCCCATCGCCTCCGGCGTGCACATCGCCCGAATCAATTCGCTCGCATGCTCCGCCCCCGCTGCCGCCGTACGCCCGGCCACCAGCATCTCTTTCATAGACCCTACCAGCCCGCTGCTCCCCACCAGCATCATCGCCAGCCCAGCCCCATGGGCGGCAGCACACACCGCCGCCCACTCGTTCTCTGCAAAGTCCTCAGCGTTCGCCATCGCTTACTTCTTGTCGTAACCGGGCAGCTTCCGCGCCCAGATGTTCCGGAACCGCACGAATTCATTGTGGTCCTGCAAGCCCAACGGCTCCTCGGCCGCGTGCGCCTTAAACGGTGCATTGATCCGATGCGCCATCGGCCCCGTCACCTCTTTCCGGTGCTGCACCAAAACGCCATTAAAAATCACCGTCACATACGGCGGCTTCATCAGAATATCCCCCTCGAACTTCGGCGCTTCCCAGATGATGTCGTACGCGTTCCATTCGCCCGGCTTCCGAATCGGATTCACCATCGGCGGCCATTGCCCGTAAATCGCCCCCGCCTGCCCATCGGCATAAGTCGGGTCCCCGAAGCTATCGAGCACCTGAATCTCATACCGGTTCATCACCAACACCCCGCTGTTGCCTCGGTTCTGGCCCAGCTTCGTACTCCCCGGCAACTGCATGTACTCGATATGCAACTGCATATCGCCGAACTTATCCTTCGTCACCGCGTCGCCCGCGCCGGGCACAATCTCCATGTAGCCGTTCTCCACCTTCCACGGCTGGGGCGCTTTTCCGCGCTTACCTAAAAACGTCCAGTGCGACAAATCCTTGCCGTCGAAAAGAATCACGGCATCCGAAGGCGCGTCGCCCAGCTTGGCGGCCGGCGTTACCACCGGCGGCTTCGGCCGGTCGGCGTCATGCACCTTCCACTGCTGCCCCGGAATCACCGGGGTATCCGTGTATCCGGTCACCGCCCCATTGGGCTTCTGCGCGCTCGCCAGCGCGGCCAAAACTGCGAAGGTCGACAAGAACTTCTTCATGATCCGCTAGCTTATCAGACAATGTTGAGTATGGAGAACATCGAGATCGCCAAGCTCCTCAGCGAAACCGCCGACCTGATGGAGATCGCCGCCGAAGACGGCTTCCGCATTCGCAGCTACCGCAACGCCGCCGCGGTCATCGAAGGCTACGGCGAACGCCTCGCCACCCTGCGCGCCGACCCCGCCCGCAAGCTCACCGACATCCCAGGCATCGGCAAAGGCATCGCCGCCGTCATCGACGAAATCGAAACACGCGGCTCCTTCGACCGCCGCGACGAACTCCTCGAACGCTACCCCCCCACCGCCCTCGAAATGCTCCACATCCACGGCCTCGGACCCAAAACCATCGCCGTCCTCATCGAGGCCCTGCGCATCACCACTCTCGATGATCTCGAACGCGCCTGCAAGGAAGGAAAGATCCGCACCCTCCCTCGCCTCGGTGCCAAACACGAGGAGAAAATCCTTCGCGGCATCGAGCAGTACCGCCGCAGCGCCGGCCGCTATCTGCTCAACTTTGCCGACGCCATGGCTGCCGAACTCACCGCCTACCTCGCCGCCACCCCCGGCGTCGAAGCCGTCACCCCCGCCGGTAGCTTCCGCCGCGGCAAAGAAACCGTCGGCGACCTCGACCTCCTCGTCACCGGTCCCGGCGCCCAAGCCGCGCTCGACCGCTTCGTCGCTCACCCCAAAGTCAGCGAGGTCCTCGGCCACGGCGAAAACAAGGCCAGCGCCCGCGTCGGCCTCGAAGGTCTCCAAGTTGATGTCCGCGCCCTCCCCGCCGAAAGCTTCGGCGCGGCCATGCAATACTTCACCGGCTCCAAAGAACACAACGTTGCCCTCCGTCAACGCGCCCTCAAACTCGGCTACTCCCTCAACGAATACGGCCTCTTCCGTCTAGATGACGAATCCCGCGTTGCCGGTGCCACCGAAGCCGAAATCTACACCGCCCTCGGCCTGCCCTTCATTCCGCCCGAAATGCGCGAAAACCAAGGCGAATTCGATTCGCCCATCCCCGCGCTTCTGGAACTAGCCGATATCCGCGGCGACATCCACATGCACACCCGCGAAAGCGATGGCCGCGCCACCCTCGAAGAGATGGCCGCCTCCGCCCTCGCCCTCGGCCGCGAATATATCGCCATAACCGACCACTCCAAAGCCCTCGCCATGGCCAACGGGCTCGACGAAAAAAGGGTTCTCGATTTCGCCGCTCGCGTTCGCGCGCTCGACCACGAAGCCCTCGGCATCCGCGTCCTCAGCGGCATCGAATGCGATATCCTCCGCGACGGTCGCATGGACCTCGACGATGAAGCCCTCGCCGCCCTCGATTTCGTGGTCGCCAGCGTCCATAGCTACATGAACCTCTCCCGCGAGGAGATGACCGAACGCTACCTCCGTTGCCTGGAAAACCCCTACGTCAAGACCATCGGCCACCCCACCGGCCGCGTCTTGCTCCACCGCGAAGCCTTCTTTTACGACTTTGAAACCATCGCCGCCGCCGCCGCCAAACGCGGCGTCGCCATGGAAATCAACGCCAGCCCCGAACGCCTCGACCTCCACTCCACGCTCATCCGCATCGCCAAATCGAAAGGCGTCCGCTTTACCATCTCCACCGACGCCCACCACCCCAAGCACCTCGAAAACATGAAATATGGCGTGAAAATGGCCCGTCGCGGCTGGCTCTCGAAAAACGACGTCCTCAATACCCTACCCTACAAAGAGTTCATACAAACATGGGAAAAATGAAAATCATCAGCAGTAAAGAGCTGCTCCGTACCCCCATCTTTTGGGTCACTGAAGATACCGCCCTCGACCCCGAAGGCTTCGAAATCAAGCGCGCCATCATCCAGCACATCGGCAGCGCCGTCGTCATGCCGGTCGATGACGAAGGCCGGATTCTCCTCGCCAAACAGTACCGGCTCCCGGCCTCGGCCTATCTGTGGGAGATCCCCGCCGGCCGCATGGACGAAGGCGAAACCCCGCTCCAAGCCGCCAAACGCGAGCTCCGCGAAGAGACCGGCTATACCGCCAAGAAGTGGAAGAAGCTCTTCAGCCTCTACATGAGCCCCGGCTTCCTGGCCGAAAAGATGAATATCTTTGTCGCGACGGAATTGAACGCCGGGCCCACGCAATTCATGGACGACGAACGCATCGAGTCCAAGTGGTTCACCGCCGCCGAGGTCGACGCGATGATTCAGTCCGGCAAAATCATTGACGGAAAAACCATCGTCGCCTTCCTCGCCTGGCGGCGTTATCAGTAACTAGTCAGTAATTGGCGGGGGCAGAAAGTCATAGTCGAGAATCATCTTCCCGGTCAACGCCACCTTCAGCTCCCGCTCCACCTTGGCTAACTCCGGCTTGCCCGCTAAGTTAGTCAACTCCCATGGGTCGGCGTCCAAATCGTACAGCTCAATCACCCGCCGTTTGCCGAAATACGCCTGTTCGTGCTCCGGCTTCAGCTTCCCTGCTTTGTGGGCCGCGGTAATCTCCGTCCAACCCGGCCCCCCAGCCGAATCGACTGGCTGATACTCCATCTGCGGAGTGCAATTATAAATCAATTTATACTGTTTCGACCGCACACACCGCGATAGGTCGAACGTGGAAGCCTTCGTCGTCTCGGTGAACGGAGCGTTCCCATGGTGCAACCGCGCCGCAAAGATGTACTGCCTGGGCCCCGCCGCCGCTCCCCGCAAATGCCCCAAAATGCTCTTCCCCGACATGTCCTTCGGTACCGGTAGACCCACCGCCTCCAACACCGTCGGCCCGATGTCTTCGCCCGAAACCAACTCCTGCGAAACCCGCCCCGCAGTAATCTGCCCCGGCCACCGCATCAGCATCGGCACGTTCATCCCCGAGTCGTACAAAGACCCCTTCCCATGCGGCAGCGCCTGGCCATTATCTCCCGCGAAAATCACCAGCGTGTTCTTGTCCAAGCCCCGCTTGGCGAGCGAATCCAGCACCCACTGGAACTCCTCATCCATCCTCCCGATTTCATCGTAGTGCCGCGATATATCATCCCGCATTCCGGGCAGGTCCGGCATATGTCCTGGCACGAAGACCTCTTTCGGATCATGCGTTCCCAGCTTGTCCCACGGATGATGGGGGTCGCTAAAGTTCACCCACAGAAAGAACGGTTTGCCCGCCGGCACTTTGGCGAAAAACTGATCCAGAATCTCTGGCGTCTTCGCTCGCGCCCCGGTCCGATCCACGAAATCCATCCGGTCCACCATCGTCCGCAGATGGTTCGCCTCATAGATCGCGTTCGTATCCGTCCCCGCCTGCCCCGGCGCCCCATCGAGATGGAAATTCCGTCGGCACACCCCCGTGTAGTATCCGGCCGCACGCAGATACTCCGGATAAATCTTCACCTCCCGCGGCAGCGGCGAACTGAACCGCCCCATCCGCGCCGCCACCGGCGACCGGCCCGTCAGGTAAGCCGTCCGCGATGGCACGCACTGCGGCGCCGCCGTGAACATCCGTGTAAACCGCATCCCCTGTCCAGCGAAGCGGTCCAGGTTCGGAGTCCGGATCGTCTTGTTTCCGGATACGCCAAGATCGCGCTCGGTGTGGTCGTCCGAAAGCACAAAAAGAATATTCGGCCGCGCCGGAGCTTGCCCCAGCGCGACCGAACTCAGCAATCCCAATACCTGTCTGCGGTTCATGGCCGTTATTGTACAGCGAAAACCGCTCCCGGCTACCAGCTGAATCTGGCGTTCAGTTGGACCACCCGCGCGCCGGCGGTGCTCAGCAACTGACCGAAAAAGGCGTCGTTGAGGCTGGTCCGCAGGCCAGTCAGATTCGTATGGTTCAACGAGTTGAACATGTCCGCACGAATCTGGATTTTCGATGTCTCGGTGATCGGCACACTCTTGCCAATGGAGAAATCGAGGTTCACCGACCCCGGCGTGCGTATGGCCCCATTGCCGATGTTGCCGGGCCGATCTGTGGCCCGGGAAACGGCACCGAGCGGTAACAGCGCAAAGGAAGATCGATTCAAATACTGCAATGTCTCGCGGTAGTTGTCTAAGTAAACTTGCCCGCCAATATAGTCCGGCCGGTTGATCTGCCGGGCACCGGTCTGGGACAACGAAACGGGCTCGCCGCTGCGGGCCTGGAAAATCCCTGACACCTGCCAGCCGCCAAAGATGGACTTCGCAAATCGCCCCTGCTTGTAAAGCGCTGGCACTTCGTAAACCCACTCGGAATTGAAGTAGCTTTTGATGTCGCCAGTATTCGGCCCACGATCGGCCCGAGGGTAAAGGAAGTTCTGCGTCCGAGCATCGCCGTCGCCTTGGTAATAGGCGCCGATGTCTCCGCCCGCGGTTGATAGACCCTTCGCCCACGTATAATTGGCGCTTCCGGTCAGCCCATGAGAAAACCGTTTGCGAAGCGAGGTTTGCCACGACGTATAAATGGACTGCTGCGTGTTGTCGACATAATAGTTGACGTTGAGCAGCGGATTGGGCCGCAGGCCGGTGGTGCGGTCAATTTCATTGGCCCAGCGATGCATTAGGAATTTAATGCCGCGGGTACCGACAAAGGCGGTCTCCAGGGCGAGTGTGTTCGTAATCGCTCGCTGCACCCCAAAATGGAAATGCATGCTGTAGGGGTTTTGCAGTTGGGGGTTGTAGATCGAAAAAATGTTCGTCAAGCCGCGGGCGGCCGTATCCCGATCGAGCGCCTGCGAGATGTCGTCGGAATAGGAACCCCACTTCAGCCCGAGCCGCAAAGCGTCGGCGCGGCTAAAACGGATGCGAAAAGGGGTGTTCGGCCCTGGCTGCACCGCGGCCTGCAGCGCGCCAGTCACCTGGCTGCTGAAGAGGATCCCAAAACCGCCCCGGATGGCCGTTTTACCGTTGCTCTGCGGATCGTAGCTGAAGCCGATCCGGGGCCCGAGATTCACCCACCGGTCGGCCTCGACCGGGTTGTTGCGATCGCGCACTTTGCCCACGGCAAAGGTGACCGGGTTGAGCAGACCATCGGGATTATAGAGTCCGGTCTCCTTCGCCGTCTCCTTCGCTTGGGGCACGAAGTTGCCAAACGAATCGTAACGAAGGCCAATGTTCAACGTTAAGTTCTTGCGAATGCGCCAGTCGTCCTGAGCGAAGAAGCCGAAACTCTTTTGGGTCCCACGGAACTCTCCGTTACCAAAAACGGGTGCCACTTCGGTGGGAATATTGGCAATCAGATCGGCCCGGCTGGTAAAGCCGATCACCGGCGCCTCAGGGTTCGTTTTCTGGCAACAATCGCTCCGGTAGCTCATGCCAAACTTGATCGAATGCTTGCCGCGCTGCAAGGCGATCTTTTGATCGAAATTGATCGTGCGGCCTTCCAGCATATAGTATTCATGATCGGGAGAATTCCACCCCAGATTGGTTGAAATCCGAGCCACCCGGCGACCAAACGGCAGGATTTCGGCCTTTCCGCTCGGGTCTTTCTGCTCGAAAAAGAATCGATCATACCGGCCGGTGTCGGCAAGGTTGTAGCCAAAGCGGCTTTCCGAGGTCCAGCTAGCGCCACCGGTCGTGTAGGCCACCGTGCCGCGTTCGTTCCAGACCAGGAAGGATCGGTCGTTCGCACCGTTGATGTAGCTGCGCGGAACCAGTTGCGTGGGGCGTCCGCGGCTGTACGAAAACGCAAAATTGCTCATCTGACCCACCCGCCAGTCGGTGCGGACGTCGGCGTGATTATCGTCCCGCACCGAACTCCTCGGCGCCCGGTAAAGCCCTACATCCGCCGTCGCGGCGAAGGGTTCGGTGGGGAGCGGAACGAAATCCAGGAGAAGCTTATACGAAGGCACCCCGGCCAACATGTCGTTGCGGAGCCGCGGAGTCGGAACGTTGTCTTGCACCACCGAAAACGCCCGGTCGCGGTACCCTTCGTACACGCCAAAGACGAAGAGCTTGTTCTTCAGGATAGCCCCCCCAACCGAACCGCCAAACTGGTTGAATGTAGACCCGGGCCTATTGTTCAACCGCTGATTGCGCGCGTTAAGCTCCTCGGCCTGAAAATTCTCGAACAGACTGCCATGCCATTGGTTGGTTCCCGAGCGACTGATCAGATTTACCTGTCCCCCGACAATGTTTCCGTATTCCGCGGAGGGCACGCCCTTGACGGTGTCGACCTCCTGGATCGCCTCGATGCTCATGATATCGATCAGGTTCGGCCGGCCAAATCCAGAAGAAGCCCGGCCTTCAGGATTGCCGCCAGCGTCTGTACCGTCCACCGAGAAGGCCACGCCGTTCTTGCCCACGCCATTCATACGAACACTATCTCCAGTCGAAACTACGCCGGTGCCGAGACTGAGAAGATTCGCAAAATTACGGCGCGCGAGCGGGAGCTCACGGACCTTGATTGCCTCGAACGAATTGATCTGCTCAGAAGACGTGGTGTTGATTAGCGGAACACTGGCATCCACGCGGATGGTCTCCGTGGCGGCACCAATCTCCAGCGAAATCGTATTCCGCACCTGCTGTCCAGCCGTCAGTTCGAGCCCAGAAGCTTCCTGTCGCTTAAACCCCTTCGCCTCCGCGCGGACCGTATAGGTACCGATCCGAAGAAAGGTGAAAACGGCCTCACCCTGGGAATCAGCAATCTTTTCGCTGGTAGCGCCGGTCCCGTCATGTATGACGCTAACCTTCGCGGATGGAATCACCGCCCCTGACGAATCGGTGACGGTCGCATAAAATGTCGCCGTCGTTACTTGGGCGGTTAACCAGCCCGAGCAGCAGAACAGGGCAACCAACGAATTGCGGACGATGGAATTAATAGTGTTCCTAGAAATGAAGTGATCCCAATCTTATGCGCTGGGCAGAGCGGCGGCAAGGTGGGAACGGTTCCGAACCGTTCTGGACATCATGTCTTTCTGGCAACTTTCCATAGAAACGGGGCTCCAAACCCAATCACCGCTCAAAATTTACAAGACCCGAACCGCCACCAACCAGCACTTCGTCGGTACTTTGTCGTGCACCTCGGCCTTCAGCACCGCCTGAAAGTGCCACGGACCCTGATGCTTCGGGTCCTGTCTCCGCAACAGCTCGAGGAGCTGAGCCAACGATTGTTCCGCCGATAAAAACTCCGTGGCTGCTTGCGTGGCCTGAGCGTTGAGACCGCTAATCAGGAGCAGGTTCTGCCCCGGGCTCATTCCTGGCAACATCGAGATCAGGGCAAACTCCTGATCGCCTTCCCGTTCGTCCGCCGCGTAGTTGATCGTATACTCGGCGGTCTCGCCAGGGCGCGGGCTCACGTTGACGATCGCCCTCTGCCGTTTGCCGACACTAGGAGTCAACCTAAACGGTGCCTTATCCAGTAAAGGGTCAAGCCACTTGTTGGCTTCGTCATGGCCCAGCAGAATCATATTGTCACTGCGAAGATCCTCCCAACTGACGAACCTGCTCTGCGTGGTTCGCACGGGCACATCGAGCCGGGTGAGCAGCGCCGACAGTTGGACCCCGGCCACGGCTTCACCTACCTTAGTCTGGTTCACGGCCGGGGTGAAATAGAACGCACCGCCCGCTGGAATTTGAAAGGACTGCCGATAAATTTGCTCATCGACGGGATGAGCTCGAAAGCGCTTCGGCCGGGTATCGGGCGGGAGCGGCTGCTCGAAATGTTTAAT
>JBBRIO010000101.1:0-11955 GCA_038220855.1 Bryobacterales bacterium
AATGCGCAGGAGATCTGGATCGCCTCGTCCATGTCCGCCACGTTGGCCGGCAACCTAACACTGGCCTGTTCGATCGGGTTACCTTTAACGGTGATTACCGTCAGCGCTGGCGTCCTCTGGCTCGAATGGCTTAAACCATAACCAGCGCGTAAGTGGCGTACCCAAGCAGCCCACCAAGAATCGACCCCACCACCACATCACTCAGGAAGTGCATGCCCAGCAGGATCCTCGAGGCCGCAATCGCCACCGCAACCACGCTGAGTCCCGGCGCTAAACCCGGGTAGCCCAAACCAACCGGGACACAAATCGCAAACGCCGTCATCGAATGACCCGAAGGGAAAGAAAACTGGTCCGGAGGTAACAGTTTAGACCAGCAATGTGCTTCCAGGGCGCACGGCCGTCGCCGGCCCGCATATTTTTTCAGCCGCAGAAACAAAAACACCCCGATCACCGCGGCCAGAGTAGCCGCACCAACCGTGCGGAATCGGGCTTCGTCACCCAGCGCCAGAAGGGCGATCGCCAAAACGTACCACAGCCAGCCATCCCCGCAGCGGGTGGCGTACACCGAGCCCAAGCGCACCCACCGAGGGGCTTGCCAACGGTTACACCGTCTCATCAACCGATGATCGCGTTCTTCAATGTAGTGGACGACTAAGGCCGCAACACTCATGGGGCCATAGTACGCGCAGAATCTTTACGGATTCGTGACGAAACTGAAAAACATATGTGAAAGACTATGTTTGTACCTTGAAAATCTCACGACAGATCGATTTCATGTTTTTTGACGCCGGCGGCGGCCACCGCGCGGCGGCTAACGCCCTAAAAAAGGTGATCGAAACCCAAGATCGTCCCTGGGACGTTCGTCTGATTGATTTGCAGGACGTTCTCGACGAATTGGATGTCTTCCGGAAACTCACCGGGTTACGGATGGAAGACATCTATAACCAGATGCTCGCCAAAGGCTGGACCCTCGGGTCAACTCAACTGTTGCCCGTGATGCACACGATTATCCGCTTTTACCACGCGGCGCAGGTTCGCGTCCTCACCCGGTATTGGCAAGCCAACCGGCCCGATATGGTCGTCTCGCTGGTCCCGAACTTCAACCGCGCCATGTTCCAGGCGCTGCAGGCGGTCGACCCCAAAATTCCGTACGTGACCATCCTCACCGACATGGCGGACTACCCTCCGCACTTTTGGATCGAAAACCAGTTGCAAAGCTTCATCTGCGGAACCCCCAAAGCAGCTGAGCAAGCACGAGCGGTCGCCCAGGCGGGATCACCGGTGCATCGGGTTTCCGGCATGATTTTGAACCCCAGCTTCTACGAAGTCCCGCCGGTGGACCGCGACGCCGCGCTTGTCAAGCTTGGGCTGCAGCCCGGAGTGCCCACCGGCTTGGTCCTGTTCGGCGGGGAAGGGTCGCAGAAGATGCTCGACATCTACGACCGCATCAATGGCTCCTCTTTACGCGTTCAACTCCTCCTGCTCTGCGGGAAAAACAAGGGCCTGGCCGACAAACTCCGTCAGCGCTCCGGCCGCATCGCGAAACACGTCGAAGGCTTCACGAAAGAGGTTCCCAAATTCATGCAAATCGCCGATTTCTTCGTCGGCAAACCCGGCCCGGGTAGTGTCAGCGAGGCGATCCAAATGGGTCTGCCCGTCGTCGTCGAAAATAACGCCTGGACGCTGCCGCAAGAACGGTTCAATGCCACCTGGGTAGCCGAAAATGAATTGGGTGAGTCGCTGGGAAGCTTCTCGAAAGTTGTTCCCGCTCTCGAACGGATGCTCGAACCGAAGCGGATGGCGACGTTGCGCAAAAACGTCCAGGCGATCGAAAACCGGGCCCTCTTCGAAATCCCCGCGATCCTCGAAGAAAAGCTGAACGCCGTCGCCGAGTCCTCTTAACCGCGTACAATTTCTAAGTGCACCGTTTCCTAGCGCTTTTGGGATTAGCCGCGGCTCTGTCCGCGCAGGACTTTACCAATTGGTTGAACAGCCAGGCGCAGCAGTTGCTCCGCGAGCGCCGCGCCACCCTCGCGCCGCTCAAGACCAAGGCCGAAGGCATCGCGCGCCAGAAGCTCATGCGCGAAAAGCTACTCCGGGTCATCGGCGGTCAACCCACCTACACCGGACCGCTCAACCCGAAGACCTTCAGCAAATTGGACGCGCCGACACACTCGATTGAAATGGTGGCCTTCGAAAGTCTACCTGGCTATTGGATCACCGCCAATTTGTACTTGCCGAAGTCCCCGGGCAAACATCCTGCGGTGCTCTTCTCCCTCGGTCATTGGAACGAGGGCAAACCCGCCGCCCAGCGCATCGCCGCCAACCTCGCCGCCCAGGGCTTTGTAGTCCTGGCCTTTGACCCCATGGGCCAGGGCGAACGAAGCCAAGCCTTTGACCCGCGCCTCAACCGCGCTCTGGTCCCGGGAGGTGTTCCCGAACATTGGCTCGCCGGCACCCAGGCCATCCTGGTCGGCGAAACGCTGGCCCGCTACTTCATCTGGGACGCCAAACGCGCCATCGACTTTCTGGCCGGCCATCCCGCCGTTGACCCCGACCGGATCGGCGCCACCGGCTGCTCCGGCGGCGGCACCCAAACCACCTATATCTCCGCCCTCGATTCCCGCATCAAAGTGGCGGCCCCGCTCTGTTACATGAACTCGTTTGAAGTGCTCTTCGGCGGCTCGATTGGCGATTCCGAACAGAGCCTGCCGAACTTCCTCAGCGAAGGCCTCGATCAGACCGATTACGTCCATCAGTTCGCCCCCAAGCCTTGGCTGATTGGGTCAACCGAAGAGGACTTTTTCACCCCGGCGGGCGCCAAAATCGTCTACGAAGGCGGCCGTAGCTTCTACCGGCTTTTCGACGCGGAATCGAACGTGAAATGGGTGCTCGGGCCGGGCGGTCACGGCACGCCGATCGAAGTGCGGGAAGCCGTCTATGGCTGGTTCCAACAGTGGCTGAACCCGGGGCAAGCTTCGCCGCGAGAGGATCCGAACATTCGCATGTTCTCCAATGAAGACCTGATCGTTACGCCGACCGGACAAGTCGCCACCGATCTGAAAAGCCGGGATCTCGTCGAGATCCTCCGCGCCCGTCGGCAGGAAGGTAAACGCAAGGGTGACTTGGCGGCGGAGGTCCAGAAACTGGTCCGCCCCCTGACGACCGCACCCCCGATCGTGGGCTCTCAGGAGACGTTTACCTTTGAACCGGAACCCGGAGTGGTCGTCACCGGCCATCTGCTCCGTCCGCCCGGTTCGGCCGTGTTGCCGGGAGTCGTCCACGTCGAATCCGGGCCGAAACTGTCGGAAAGGGCGAAGGAGATTGCCGCCGCCGGAGCGGTGGTGCTCGCGATCGTGCCACGCGGACTTCCCGCGCCCCGGGAATACGCCGAGTACGGCGACTGGATGGCGGCCACCCGCAGTTGGATGATCGGCCGCAACTTAGCCGGGATGCGGGCCCAGGACATCGCGGCAGCGGTCAAAATCCTCGCCGCGCGTCCGGACGTCGCCCCCGGCCCCGTTCGAGGCGTCGCTGATGGGACGGCGGCGGTATGGCTGCTCCTGGCCAGCGCGGCAGAGCCCCGGCTCGGCAAGCTGTGGTTGGAAAGAGCCCCCTATAGTTTAGCCAGCGCCTTAGATTCCCCGGTCCACAAATTCCTCCATGACGCCGTAATCCCAGGCTTCCTCTTAAGTTGGGACCTCGAAGACTTGACCAAGGGACGAACCGTCCGTTGGGTCCAACCAACCGATTGGAACGGAAACATCGTCAAGCGAAACGGCCCCCAATATTACTACCGGTTCTTTGACGAAATGAACGAACGGGTAATTCGGGAGTACTTACTCAAGCCATAAGTAACGCCGGGCGTGATCGGCGGCAAAACGAGGTCCGCCCAGCGCCGCGCGTTCGGCCATCGCGGCGAAAAAGCGTTCATGAAAGTCGCGGATTTCCGCGCGCAATCGCTCCGCCGGCAGTTCCCACGAATCGCCCAGCCAAGCCATCCGAACCGTATCGCCAGCCGAGACAAAAGTTACCTCGGGCTCCGCTTCCAGAAACCGCAGGTTGAGTGCCGAGGACTCTCCTTGATCTAAGTCTAAAAGCGATTCCCAAATCTGGGCGACATAGAAAGATACACCGGTACCCAGGGGCGACTTACCCTCGGCCTCAATCCAGAATCGTCCGTCGGTCAACGCGTACCAGTGCAGTTCCGGAGCATTGGCAGGGCCCCAGGGGGTAACGGAATCGGCGGGGGTCAGTTCGAACTCAAAGAGCGCCAAGAAACAGAATAACGGATAGAATCAGGAGTTGGGATACAGGGGACGATTCGCCCCGTCACCGACCGAGCCCTTGCCCATGGAGTCGCTGGCGGCGACGGCGAGTTATCTGGAGGCCCGATCCCGCGGCGGAGAATGGCTCGTTCGGATGGAGTATGAAGCGGCTCTCGAGGCACTCGGAGAGTGGGCCCATCCCTGCGGATGTAGCCGCCCGAACGACTGGCGCTGCCGCAACGGGCTCACCAAAGGACCTGGGCGATTTCGTCGTCCCCATAAAAAGCTGAGCAAGCAAACGATGGCGCTCCGCTGCCCCTTGAGACGCGCCCCCACCTTTATCGACCATCCACTTCCACCCGAACTCTCGTTGCGAGAACTATGGACTTGGGCAATTCCGCACTGGGACCTAAGGCGTTTAACGTATGGTACTCGCGACGCTTCAGGCCTATGCTGACGGTATGGAGAGCAATCCCGCCAAAGGTATTTTCGGAATCGCGCTAGGCGTCTGCCTCGGCACGATCATCATCAACCGCCTGATTTTCGGCGAAATCGATTGGGCCAAAGTTCTCATGACCACGGCCGTCGCCGGAGCCATGAGTTGGTGGTTCATTGTGAAGAAACGGGTCCATCCGGCGACTAGCGCGCCGGAACAGCCCTAACCCTTCACCACAATATTCACGAGTTTGTCGGGGACGACCACCACTTTCACGATCGTCGCCGTTCCGATCGAAGTCTGCACTTTCGCATCCGCCAGGGCCAGTTTCTCCAGGTCCGCTTTTGACGTTCCAAAGGGCGCCATCAATCGGCTGCGCACTTTGCCATTGACCTGCAACACCACGTCCGCGCCATCTTCCTGCAAAAGCGCTTCGTCGAAGGTGGGCCAAGGCTGCTTGAACACCGGCCCGGTCCGGCCCATCTCTTCCCACATCTCTTCGCAGATAAACGGGGCGAACGGAGCGAGCAGTAGCACCACCTTCTCCAGTACCTCGCGGCGAGTGGCCGGGGCCAGCGCCGCCTCATGGGTGTAGATCTCGTTGACGAGTTCCATAAAGGCCGCAATCGAGGTATTGAAATGCCAACGGCTTTCAAAATCCTCGGTGATCTTCCGAATCGTCTGGTGCAACTTCCGCAGCACCTTCCGATCCGCCTCGCCCGGCTCGCCGGTTTCGTTCAGCCGATCAACGTTACGGGTAACAAAGCGGAACACCCGGCCCAGGAAGCGGGCCGCCCCCTCCGCGCCGGAGTCCGTCCAATCCAGGTCGCGTTCCGGCGGAGCAGCGAAGAGTTCGAAAAGACGACCGGTGTCCGCACCGAACTCGTCCATCATCGTATCGGCGCTGATAACGTTGCCTTTATTCTTCGACATCTTCGAGCCGTCTTTGATCACCATGCCCTGCGTGAACAAACGGGCAGCCGGCTCATCGTTCGAGATCAGGCCGAGGTCGCGCATCATCTTCGTCCAGAAGCGCGAGTAAATCAGATGCAGAATCGCGTGCTCGACCCCACCGATGTATTGATCGATCGGGAACCAGTATTTAATCGCCTCGGCACTAAACGGCGCGTCATCGTTATGGTTATCACAGTAACGGTAAAAGTACCAGGACGAGTCAACGAACGTATCCATCGTGTCGGTCTCCCGCCGGGCGGGCTCCCCGCATTTCGGGCAGTCGACGTTCACGAAGGCTGGCGTCCGGGCCAGCGGACTTTCGCCCTTGCCCGTCAATTGAGCGTCCTTCGGCAGAATCACCGGCAGGTCTTTATCCGGCACCGGCACCACACCGCAGGTGGCGCAGTGAACCATCGGAATCGGCGTGCCCCAGTAGCGCTGCCGAGAAATGCCCCAATCCTTAATGCGGAACGTAATCGCCGTCTCGCCAAACCCGTTCGCCTTGGCATAGGCGGCCATCTGGGTCCTAGCCTCCGCCGTCCCCAAGCCAGACCATTGGCCCGAGTTCTGCGAAATGCCGTACTCGGTAAACGGCAGCGTCAGTTCTCCCTCCGCCGGACGAACGACGGGCACAATCGGAATTTCGTATTTCGAACAGAACTCGAAGTCGCGTTCGTCGTGCGCCGGAACGGCCATAATCGCGCCCGTGCCGTAGCCGGAGAGCACGAAGTTGCCCACCCAAACCGGAACCGGCTCGCCACTGAACGGGTTGATCGCCCGCAGCCCTGTATCGATGCCGACCTTCTCCACTTCGCCCAGACCCTGCGTCGCGCGGGCGTCAATCATCGCCTTCACCGCGGCGGCGTTATCGCCAGAAACGTACTGCTTAACGAGGTCGTGCTCGGGAGCGAGAATAACGCACGTAGCCCCGAAAATCGTATCGACCCGGGTCGTAAACACGCGGATCTTCTCTAGGGACCCGGCTACTGTGAAATCAACCTCGGCGCCCTCGCTCCGGCCGATCCAGTTCCGCTGCATGGCCAGAACGCGATCCGGCCAGCCACCCTCCAGGTTCCCGATCTCATTCAAAAGCTCATCGGCGTAGGCCGTGATCTTGATGAACCATTGGGTCAGCTCTTTCTGCTCCACCGGAATGGTCTCGTGCCGCCAACAGCAGCCGTTGACCACCTGTTCATTCGCCAGTACAGTCGCGCACTCCGAACACCAGTTCAGTAGCGCCTGCTTGCGATAAACCAAGCCCTTGTCCCACATCCGCGTGAAGAACCACTGGTTCCACTTGTAATACTCGGGTTCGCAGGTGGACACCTCGCGCGACCAATCGTAGCTGAAGCCCATCCGCCGATGCTGACGCTTCATCTCGGCGATGTTGTAGTTAGTCCACTCGTGAGGGTGCCGGTTATTCTTAATCGCGGCGTTTTCCGCCGGCAGTCCGAACGCATCCCAACCCATCGGGTGCAGCACGTTGAAGCCACGCATCCACTTGAAGCGAGCCAGCGCATCCCCAATCGTATAATTCCGAATGTGACCGATGTGCAGGGTGCCACTGGGGTACGGAAGCATTTCCAGGACGTAGTATTTCGGCTTGGTGCTATTGGGCTCGGCGGCGAAGATAGTGGGGTCGGCGGCCCAGCGGGCGGACCATTTCGCTTCAACTTCCTGATGGCTATACGTTCTTTCGGGCATGCTTGGTAGAGAGGCTCCAGAGGGCGTCGACGTTCTTCCGGTCGTCGCCTTCGTTATCGATCGGCGTTTCGAGAATAAAGGCCTTTTCGCGCAAAACGGGGTGGTTCAGAATGCGGCGAAAACCTTCTATTCCAATATAGCCTTCGCCGATGTTGGCATGGCGGTCAAGCTTCGAAGCCAAAGCCCCCTGACTGTCGTTGGTATGGATCACCGGCACGTTCGCCAAGCCAAGGGTCGCCTCTGCTTCCGCGATAAAAGCATCCAGCCCTGGCGCCGTGGCGATATCGTAACCAGCGGCGTACGAGTGGCAGGTATCCAGGCAGTAGCCGATCTTCAGCCCCACATTCGGGCGCGCCAGCAGTTCCATCGCCGACAACTCCACCAGCTTCGAACCCAGCACGCTTCCCTGCCCCGCCGTATTCTCGAGCAGGATCGTCAGGTGGTCGCTCCCCAGGCCCTGACACGCTTCGGCCAAGGCCACGCTAAAGGCTTCGATCGCCGATTCCGGCGTTTGATCCTTGGACGATCCGGGATGGACAACCAAATACTCGGCCCCGATGATGAGGGCTCGTTCCACCTCCCCCCGGAACGCGGTCACCGACTTCGGCCGATTCACCAGATCAATCGAGCAAAGGTTGATCAGGTAGTTAGCGTGGATGACCAGCGGCCGCAGGTCCAGTCGAGCCCGCACTTCCCGCATTCGCCCCACCGCCGCGGGGTCCGGCGGAGGCGCGGCCCAGGTCCGCGGACTGCCAGAGAAAATCTGAAAGCAGTTCCCTCCCAACTCATGAGCTTTCAGGCCGGCTTTTTCGAGCGACCCGGACGAAGAAGTGTGTATCCCAATGCGCAAGAGACTAGTCTAAAGGGTATGCGAATCATCTGTCTCGTTTTCCTGGCGGCCGCCGCGTGGGGCGCCGATTGGAAGTTGGGTCCCGCGACCGAAAACACGGTGGACTTGTATGTCGACAAGACCGGCATCCTGAATGGAAAACGGCACTGGTTCCGGTTTCCGCAGCTCTCCGGAAGCTTCAGTGAGAACCCCGCGAAGGTTGAATTACAATTCGAAACCAAAGCGCTACAGTGCTTTGACACCTGGCTGAATGAAAAAGACCAGAAAAAGGTCCTCGAGTGGACCCTCGGCAAGGAGACGCTGGACGTAGCGAACCACCCGACGGTGAAGTTTGTTTCCACCGCCGTCGAGGGCGAAAAGGTAACTGGGAACTTAACGATTCGCGGCATCACCAAGCCGGTCACGGTGATTGCCAAGAAAGTGGCGGACGGCAAATTCGAAGGTTCAGCCACTTTCAAGATGACCGATTTCGGCATCAAACCGGCGAAGGCCGGACTGGGCGCCATCGGGACTAAGGACGAGATGACCCTGCAATTCAAGTTAACCGGAACCCGGTAACTTATCAGCGAATCGCTACCGTAACCCCGGCAATGCTCGTTGCCTCACCAACCCGCAGTACGATCGGCACCGCCGCCCCGGTCGGCACCGTGGCCGGAATCCGGGCGTTGATCTGCCAAAGCCCCGCCACCAGCCCCGGGGCCGCTCCGGAGTAAACAACCTCGGCCTCTTGCCCGCCTACCGTTACGCGCGTCGGCTGCGCTATCGGACGCGGCAGCGGACTTCCCGTCGCGAGCAGTCCATCCACCCCGCCCGGGGTCGTCTGCCCCTCACCAGTCGCGAAAAGCACGACAATCGAAGCGGGGGCAGCCGGATTGGTCGCCGAGTTCACCGACCCGTCCTGGTTTAAGATCGCCCCTTGCCCCGTACCCGACTGGTTCGCCGTGAAAACCGCCGGCACCGCGGCGACCACAGACAACGTCACCGGCTCCGCCCTCACCCCGCCCGCCTCGACCACCACACTCGTTGTAGTCCGGCCCGCGATTGAGTACGGTGCGATTACCGATACCTGTCCCCTCGAGCTGTAAATCACCGGCGCGGCCACGCCGTCGAACAGAACACGCGTCCCGCCCGCGGTCGTGTTGAACCGCGTATTGTCCGACGTCAGCCCGCCTAGGGCTAGTTCAGCAGGTCCTAAATTCGAGCCATAGATCGTCGTGATCAACCCCGGCGAAACCGCGTTGCCCCGCCCGCTCGCGGCGTTCACCACCCCCGCGCTCGAAAGAAAAGGACCAACCCCCTGGATCCGCAGCCGAACCTCAACCGTCCCGTCGATCAACTCGAATCCGCGCGTTGCGCTGCCATCGCCAATATTGGCCACGACCCGGCCATAGCGCGAGTCCAGAACCAAGCTCGCCGTTAATGCCCTCGTCTCTCCCACTCCGACACCGGTATGGTTCACCTGAAATATCAAATCACCACCCCGGTAGGTATACGGTGTGTTGAAAGCGATCACTATGCCATAAGGATCCGCCGCTGGGCCTCCCGGCAACGACAGCGCCGGAAGGGATAATGGCCCCGTTCGAACAATCGTTCGGTCTGGCCCAAAATTATTTCCGAAAACGGTCGAGATCTCGCGTAACGCCCCCGATGTCCTCCCCGCGGTAATCTGGTAATCCCGAAAGGTCACCGGGTTCAACGGTGCCGCGGTCGCGTTAAAAGCGCTTCGGAATTGAAACCCGGTAATCAAGTCACCGGGTTTTAAACCCGACATATACTCGGCCGAGAAAACCGCCTGGATCGTCGCCGGCCCGGGGTCCAGGAAGGTGCGAGCCGACTGATTTCGGATCAAGTTGGCCGGCACGTCGGGAATCGCTACGCCTGGTGTCTGAGCCATGGCCACCGGAACGATCAGGGCGAATAAAAGTGAACGTAACATGACCCCATTATCGGGGCGTTGTTCTCAAAGTTGCGTGGCGACCTGCAAGTTGCTGCCTCCAATATTCTAAGCTCCCAGACGGCTGTTAGAGTAAGAAGAGGCCATCATGCGAACTTTCCTACTCTTCTTACTCGCGACGTCCGCTGCCGCCCAACCCCAACTTTTCCTCCTCCCCAACCTCTCCAGCCCCTCCCCCACCGTCACCCCCTATACCCTCAATCCCTTCCTCCCCTTCACAACGTTCCAAGTCCAACCCGGAGCCACCAACTTCTTCGTCCACCCCGACGGAACCAAATACTACTCCATCGGCCGCACCCCCAACGACACCCTCCTCGTCCTCTCCGCCGCCAACCCCGCCACCGTCCTCAAACGCCAAAACCTCGCCCAAGCCGAAGCCAGCACCCTCACCCCCAACGGCCAACGCCTCCTCGTCCTCGGCGCCTCCCTGTCGATCTTCGAAACCGCCAACGACAACCTCCTCGTCACCCTTCCCAACCTCAACGGCATCGACCTCACCGTCAACCGCGACTCCACCCGCGCCTTCGTCCTCAACGCGAATAGTCTCACCGCCATCGACCTCTCCACCAACTCCGCCCTTCCCAACCCCCTCAGCTTCCCCGAACCCACCAGCGCCATCGCCACCGGTCTCAACGGCCTCATCTACGTTTCCACGACCAACCACGTCTACGAGATCGATCCCCGCACCCTCACCGTCCGCGCTGATATCCCCGTCAACGCCCGCCCCAGCCGCCTCGCCTTTACGCCCGATGGCCGTTACGCCGTTGCCACCAACCTCACCCCCGTCACCGGCACCTCCGTCCTCCTGATCGACCTCTCGACCCGCACCGTCCCCAGCACCTTCCCCAACTTCCAAGTCACCCTCGACTCCCTCACCGTCGCCAGCAACAACCGGATTTATGCGGCCTCCTCCCAAACCGCCGCGCTCTTCGAACTCTCCATCAGCCCCTTCACCGTCAACCCCACGTCGTTCACAAACGTCCGCGCGGTCACCGCCACCCTCGAACAGCCCACCCCCCGCTCCACCTTCGTCCTGACCAGCACCCAACTCCTCCGCAACGACAACACCGCCAACCCGCCCACCTCCTCCGGTTCCCTCATCGGCCCCACCAACCCCGGCCCCCTCGTCTTCCGCGCCGCCGCGGTCACCGGCACCCCGACCCTGATCCTGCCCTACAATAACGCCCAAACCACCACCATCGGCAACCCCTTCCTCCCCGTCATCGCCCGCGTCCTCGATGCAACCGGCCGTCCCATTCGCAACGTCGCCGTCAGCTTCTCTTCCAACCTCCCCGCCGCGCCCGTCCAAGCAGCCACGGTCTTTACGGACAACGAAGGCTTCGCCCAAACCACCGTCACCCCGCCCGGCAACCTCTCCACCTTTCAGGTCACCGCCCAAGCCGCTCCCGCCGCCGCCGTCACTTACACCCTTACGACTACCACCGCCCTCCCCGGCGCTTCCAACACCCTATCCGTCGTCGGCGGCCAAGGCCAAATCGTCCAGGAACAGTTCCAGGTCACCAATCCCCTCACCGTCGTCGTCCGCACCGCCGCCGGAGCCCCCGTCGCCAACCAAACCGTGACGTTTATCCTCGCCTCCGGCCAAGGCACCTTCAATACCTTCACCTCCGCCGGCGTCCTCATCCCGAACTTAACTTGCAGCGGAACCAGTTGCACCGGAACCACCGACGCCCAAGGCCGCGCCGCCGTTGGCTTCGTCGCCACCTCCGTCCCCGCCGGCTCCTCCTACACCCAGCAAACCATCACCGCCTCGGCCAACGCCCAATCC
>JBBRIO010000102.1:0-11925 GCA_038220855.1 Bryobacterales bacterium
GTCGCCAGTAACTCCGCGGCGGTCAACCTTTACGACCCCGAAACCGGCGAAAAGAAGGCCTCCTGCACCGGCCACTCCGCCGGCATTTACAGCGTCGCCTTCTCGTCGGACAGCTCGAAACTCGCTACCGGCGGCTTCGATGGCAAGGTCCGTATTTACAGCACCAGCGATTGCGCTCTGCTCCACTCCTTCATTCCGGTTCCGCTTTCGGCAGGTACTCCATGAGATTTCTAATCCCCTTCCTCATCGCCACCGTACTCGCCGCCGCCCCGCCGGCCATCACCGAACTCCAACCGCGAGGCACGCAAAAAGGTCGACCCTTTGAACTCACCGTCGTCGGTCAAAACCTCGGCGAGGGTGCCACCATCGTTTCGTCCTTGCCCGCCACGTTCACCCCGCTCGGCTCCACCAAGCCCGGCATGGAGTCCCGCTACGCCACCTTCCTCGTTGAACCCACGGCCGACTGGCCCGTCGGCGTCTATCCCCTTCGCATCAAAGCAACCAATGGTTTCTCTAATATCCTCCTCTTCAACGTCGGCTCCTTCCCCGAGCTGACCGAAGAAGAAAGCCGCCCCGGAGCCCTCGTCCACCAAAACGATTCGCTCGAAAAAGCACAGACCCTGCCTTCCACGCCCCTGACCCTCAATGGCACCCTCCAAGGGCCTGAACGCGACCTCTACCGCCTGCAAATCAAAGCCGGCGAACGCCGCGTCTTCGAAGTCGATGCCCGTCGCGCAGGTTCCGCCGTCGATCCCGTCATCCGCATCTACGATTCCTCCGGTAAGCAGATCGCCCGCAGTGAAGATGACCCGATGCTCCGCCTCGACGCCCGGCTCGATATGACCTTCCCGAAAGAAGGCTTCTACTACGTCGAAATCCACGACGCTCGCTTCTCTGCCCAAGCCCAAAACTACTACCGGTTCAAAACCGGCGCCTACGCGTACGCCGCCGACATCTTCCCCCTGGGAGGCCGCCGCGGCCAAGCCGTCGAAGTCTCCATTGCTAACGCCAAGGTCAAAGCCGACCTCACCAAAATCAGCGGTCCCCAGACCTTCGTAAATCTCGCCGATTCGCCTTCGCTCCCCCTGCCCTTCGCGGTCGGTGAGTTCCCTGAAATCGCCGAGCCCGTCTCGGGCGCGCTCCAACTTCCGGTCACCATCAACGCTCGCCTCGCCAAACCCGCTGAAGTCGACAAGTACACGCTCGACGTCAAGCCCGGCGAGGAGTTTCTCTTTGAACTCCAAGCCCGCGAACTCGGCACCTCGAAGCTATCCGGCCTGCTTACCGTTTACGACGAAGCGGGGAAGAAACTCGTCTCGGCCGGCGATGCTCCGCTTCCGGTCGACGTAGCTGCCGTCCAGGCGAGCAGCCGAACCCTCGGCGATCCGTTTCTCCAATTTAAGGTCCCCGACGGGGTCAAGCGCATCACCCTGGCGGTCGAAGACCTCGCCCTCCGCGGCGGCCAACACTTCGCGTATCGCCTCCATGCCTCCCGGTCCCGCAGCGACTTCCAAGCTCAGATAACGACGCCGTTCGTCAACATCCCCGCCGGTGGCACTGCCTTGGTGGCCATCAATATTTCCCGCCGGGGCTACACCGGTCCGTTGCGCGTTGAACCCATCCAACTGCCCGTTGGCATCACCATGGCCGGTGGAGACGTCCCCCACGAAATCCCGGACCCCAACAACCGCGCCAACAGCCGCCGCGCGATCGTCACTCTTACCGCCGCCGCCGACGCCAAACTCAACTCCGGCGAACTCGGTTTCCGCGTCCTCTCGACCGATCCGCAAACGCCGAAAATTGAGCGCATCGCCACTGGTCTCGGCTACTCGATCGGCGTCACTGGCGCTTCCACTCAGGGCGTCGTCGATCGCCAGCGCCCCCTCACCGGAACTTGGCTCGGCTATCAACTCCCCGCCGCGCTCACCGACCCCACTCCCGCTAACCTCACGCTCGTCCTCGAAAGTGCCACCAAAAAAGAGGCCGGCTACGAGTACCTCTTCCGTTGGCGCTGGACCACGCGCGAACGCGGCCAAGCCGTCCCCGATTCGGTCGCCGTCGATCTCCCCAACTTCATCGATTTCCGGGCCATCGAAATGGCAGTGGACAAGAAAGACAAAACCACCGGCACCTTCATGGTTACCTCCACGCGCAACACCCTTCCAGCCCTCTACAACATCGGCGTCGTCGGCCGGCTGATGGCTGGCGGCCAACCCCAAGATATCTATTCCCCGCTGCTCCCCTTGACGGTTGCGGCCCTTGACCCCGAGGAGAAACCTAAAGATGCGGCTTCCGCTCCTGCTCGCTAGCGCCACCTTCGCCCTCACGGCGGCCGACCCTTCCGTCACCTTCCTCCGCGACGTTGCGCCCATTCTCAATAAAACCAGCTGCACCTCCGGCCCCTGCCACGGTGCCGCCAAAGGCAAAAACGGCTTCAAACTTTCGCTGCGCGGTTACGATCCCCAGTTCGACTATGAAGCCCTGCTCTATGACCTTTCCGGTCGCCGCTTCAATCGAGCCGAGCCCGCCCGTAGCCTGATGCTCGCCAAGCCTACCCAAAGCGTGGCCCACGGCGGCGGACTTCGCTTCGACAAAAAATCACCCTACTACACGACCATCTATAACTGGATCGCCCAAGGCGTCCCCTTCGGCGACCCCGCCAAAGACACCGTCACGGCTCTCGAAGTCGAGTCCCGCGAAGTCGCCATGGCCGCCCCCGGCGCGACCTCTCAGGTAAAGGTCACCGCCCGCTTCGCTGACGGGCAAACTCGCGACGTCACCCGCGAAGCCACCATCGAATCGAACTCCCCCACCGTCGCCAAAGTCGACGCCGCCTCGCTCGTCTCCGGCGAACGCGTCGGCGAAGCCACCCTCCTCGTCCGGTATCAAGGAAAATATTCCACCATCCCGGTTCAAATCCTCAACCCCAAACCCGGCTTCGCCTGGAAGCCGCTGCCGCAAAATAACTACATCGACCAGCACATCGACGCAAAGCTTCAAAAACTGAAGATCCAGCCCTCGCCCTCGACCGACGATGCCACCTTCCTCCGCCGCGTCACCGTCGATCTCACCGGCCAACTCCCCAGCCCCGATGACGTCCGCGCCTTCCTCGCCGACCCTGCCCCGTCCAAGGTCAAGCGCGACCGCAAGATCGATAAGCTCGTCGGGAGCCCGGCCTTCGTCGATCACTGGACCGTGAAGTGGAGCGACCTCCTCCAATCTTCCCGAAAGTTCCTCGGCGAAAAAGGAACCTACGGTTTCCGCGAATGGATCCGCGAGTCCATCGGCTCCAACAAACCCTACGACAAGCTGGTCCGCGAACTCCTCACGAGCCGCGGCAGCACCTACGACGACCCCGCCGGCAACTACTTCCGCGCCACCCGCGACGCGAAACCGACCATGGAAAAGACGACCCAAGTCTTCCTCGGCGTCCGCATGGTCTGCGCCCAGTGCCACGATCATCCCTTCGAAAAGTGGACGCAGAATCAGTATTACCAAATGTCGGCCTTCTTCTCCGCCGTCGGCCTCCGCCCCGGTTACGAGGTCGGCGAAGAAATCCTCTACGACCAACGCGCCGACTACGAGATGAAGCATCCGAAGGATTCGCGCGTCGTCGCCCCCGAGTTCCTCATCGCCTCGCTCACACCCACCAAAATCCCCGCCGGCCCCCAGCGCCGCGACGCCCTCGCCGAATGGCTCGTCTCGAAGCAGAATCCCTTCTTCGCCAAGGCCGTCGCAAACCGCCTCTGGAGCTACTTCTTCGGCAAAGGCATCATCGATCCGGTCGACGATATCCGCGCCTCCAACCCGCCCGTCAACCCCGCTCTCCTCGAAGCGCTCACCAAAGATCTTACCGATCACAACTTCGATCTCCAGTCTCTGATGCGCACGATCGTCAAGAGCCGCGCCTACCAGGCCTCCTTCGTCACCAATGAATGGAACGCCCTCGACGCCGATAACTTCTCCCACGCCCTGCCCCGTCGCCTCAATGCGGAACCCCTCATGGACGCCGTCGAAGCCGCCGCCGGAGCTCGCCCCAACTTCCCAGAGGTCCCGGAGGACACCAATGCCTCGCAGGTGCCCGATCCCCACGTCGGCGCCGAAGGCTTCCTCGACCTCTTTGGCCGCCCGACCCGTGAGTCTTCTTGCGAATGCGAGCGCCGCGCCGATTTCAGCTTGCCCCAAGCGCTGAACCTCATCAACGGCAAAACTATCTCCGAAGCCGTTGCCGACCCCAAGGGCCGCGTCGCCAAAAATGTCCTGGCCGGCAAAACGGACGCCGCCATGGTCGAAGATCTCTACCTCGCCACCCTCTCCCGCCTGCCCACCAAAGGCGAAGCCGAAACCGGCACGAAATATCTTTCCGGCGGCCCCCGCACTCTCCGAGCGCAGGATCTCCTCTGGGCCCTTCTCAACAGCAAAGGATTCCTCTACATTTACTAAGGGAGCGCACGATCATGTTGAACATTCCTGGACGCATCGCTGGACAAACTTGTGAAGGGCCCACACGGCGCGAACTCATGCGCATTGGCTCGCTCGGCTTGGCCGGTCTCCACCTGCCCGGTTTCTTCCTGTCGCAGAAAGCGGCGCAAGCGGCCGAAGTGGCCGATAAGTTCGCCGGCGCCCGCGGGTTCGGCGCGGCTAAGAACGTCATCATGATCTTCCTGCAGGGCGGCCCCAGCCACATCGATATCTGGGATCCGAAGCCCAACGCCCCCGCTAATATCCGCGGCGAGTTCAAGCCCATTAAAACCAAAATCCCTGGCACCTGGATCGGCGAACACATGCCCATGATGGCCGACACCATGGACAAGGTCACCCTCATCCGCTCGATGAGCTACACCCCCAACGGTCTGTTCAATCACACCGCGGCGATCTATCAAATGCTCACCGGCTATCCGCCGGACAAAGTTTCTCCCTCCGGCCAACTGGAACCACCCAACGCCGCCGACTTTCCCACCGCCGGCAGCCACATCTCGAAAATGATGAAGATGAAGGACGCCATGCTGCCCTTCGTCGAACTCCCTCGGCCTCTGCAGGAGTCCGGCATCATCGGCAAAGGCGGCGCCGCCGGCTTCCTCGGTAAGGCCTATGATCCGTACCGCATGTATCAGGATCCCGCCCAGAAGGTCACCCTCGAAGACCTCTCGCTACGCAAGGAGATGCCTCCGGAGCGTCTCAAGGAACGGTTCGAACTGCTGAAGGGGATCAACGGCTCCATGCCCGACCTGGAGAAAGCGCTCAACGCCTCCGCCGTCGATGAATACTACGCGAAAGCCTACGACTTAGTCCTCTCCGGCAAGGCCCGCGACGCGATGGACCTGACCAAAGAGTCAGCCAAAATGCGCGAGCGCTACGGCCTCCACACCTTCGGCCAAAGCACGCTGATGGCCCGCCGCTTGATCGAAGCCGGCACGAAGTTCGTCCAGGTCAACTGGCCCTCGGTGGCCAACGGCGACCCCGAAAAGACCGCCTGGGACACCCACGCCGCCAACTTCGCCCCCCTCAAAAATCTTCACTGTCCTAAGCTTGATCGCAGCCTCTCGGCGCTGCTTGACGACATGGACCAGCGTGGCCTGTTGAAGGAAACTCTCGTTGTGGCGGTCGGCGAATTCGGGCGGAGCCCCCGCATGGGCGTCTCCACGAGCGGCAACAGCAACAGCCCCGATGGGCGCGACCACTGGCCCTACTGCTACAGCGCCGTCGTCGCCGGAGCGGGCATCGCCCGAGGGATGCAGTACGGCGAAAGCGACGCCACGGCCTCCGCCCCGAAGGAAAAGCCGGTTCACCCGAACGACCTCCTCGCTACGATCTACTACGCTCTCGGCATCGACCCCGACATGGAGATCCGCAACCACCTCAACCAGCCCCGTGAACTCGTTAAGGGCAAGGTGGTGACTGATCTGTTCGCCTAGCGCCGTATAATCAAATCATGGCCAGCGTCAAAGAAGAAATCCACGCTCTCATCGATCGGCTCCCCGACGATGCCACCTACGAGGACATCGAGTACGCGATCTACGTCCGCCGAGAAATCGAACTCGGCTTGCAGGAAGCCGAGACTGGGCCTTTTTATACACTGGACGAAGCGGCCGCTGAGATGAAATCTTGGCGACCCAAGTAGTATGGACTCGGTCCGCCCTGGGTGGACTGAGGGAAGCTTTTGAATACATCGCGGAAGATTCGCCACTTGCTGCCGTGGCGCTCCATGAGGAAGCCGACACCGCCGGTCGCTCACTTCAGTCCCATTCCCTCCGTGGGAGGATCGTCCCTGAGTATCAGGACCAGGCCATTCGAGAATTATTCGTGCAGCGCTATCGGCTGATCTATCTTGTTCGCCCCACTCGAATCCTCATCATTCGTTTCATCCATGGCTCGCGGCTCCTTCGCCCCAGCCAGCCCCGTTAAACCCAGGATATACTCGCAGTCGTGAAACTGTTCTGCGTTCTCCTCCTCCTCGCCGCCACAGCCTTCTCCCAGGCCGGCAAACTAGCCCCTAAAAAAGACTGGCTCCCCCTCTTCAACGGCAAAGATCTCACCGGCTGGACCCCTAAAATCGCTGGCTACCCCGTCGGCGAAAACTTCGCCAACACCTTCCGCGCCGAAAACGGCCTCCTCACCGTCCGTTACGAAGGCTACGACAAGTTCGCGAACCGTTTCGGCCACCTCTTCTACAAGGACTCTTTCTCTTACTACATCATCGCCGTCGAGTACCGCTTCGTCGCCGATCAAGCCATCGAAGGCCCCGGTTGGGCCACCCGGAACAGCGGCATCATGGTCCACGGCCAACCCGCCGCCACCATGCAAAAGGACCAGGATTTCCCCATCTCCATCGAAGTCCAACTCCTCGGCGGTCTCGGCAAAGGTCCCCGGACCACCGGCAACCTCTGCACCCCCGGCACCAACGTCGAACGCGACGGCAAGCTCTTCACCGCCCACTGCCTCAACTCCACCTCTCCCACCTTCGACGGCGACCAGTGGGTCCGCGCCGAGGTCATCGTCCATGGCTCCGAGTCAATCGAACACATCATCAACGGCCAGTCTGTCCTCAAATACGAACACCCGCAAATCGGCGGCGGCAACGTCTCCAACCACGATCTTGCCGTCAAGACCGACGGCAAACTACTCGACTCCGGCTCGATCTCGCTGCAGAGCGAAAGCCATCCCGTTCAGTTCCGCAAAGTCGAACTCCTCAACTTAGTCGGCTGCATGGACAAAAAAGCCAAGAACTTCCGCTCTTATTTCGTCAAGCCCGATCCGGCGTCCTGCCGCTTCTAACAAGGAATATCAGCGCCGCTACGGCCACCAGCGGACAGGCCCCCGCCACCAAAATCGCCACTGTGTAGTCCTGCCCCGTACCCAGCAGCACCCCCGTCGCCAGCGGAGCCAAAGCCCCCGCCAACTGGGCCACCATGTTCTGAAAGCCCAACGCCCGGCCCACCAGCGCCCGCGGCACCGCCGCCTGCGACATCGCCCAATAGTTGCCCGCCCCAATCCCAACGCCCATCAACGACGCCAACAGCACCCAAAGCACCGGCCCCCCCTTCTCTACCCACGCCAACCCCATCAAAATCGAAGCCAGCGAGAACCCTGTACACACAAACACCTTCCGCAGCGCCAACGGCTCCGCCGCCCCCCGCAATACCCGGTCCGCCCACACCCCGCCCACCAGGTTCACGAGGGCCATCCCTCCCAGCGGCAGCGCCATCGTATAGCCCATCTTGATGTTCGGAAACCCGTGCACCTGCATCAGGTACGCCGGAACCCACGTCACGACGAAAAACCAAAAATACGAGTAGAAAAATACGCTCAGCGCCAGTCCCCACGCCACCGGGGCCCGCAAAAACTCTCCTAACGAAGCCACCTCCCCCACTCTCTCCTTCGCTGCTGGCTTGCCCTCCGGGGCCCACAACCACCCCGGCACCACCCCCAGACACCCGCCCAATCCCGTCACGACAAACATCGCCCGCCAGCCCCACCCCTCAATCAAACTCGCCCCCAGCAACGCCCCGATCGCCGGCCCCATCGTCAACCCCGCCACATAAATTGCCGTCGGCAGTCCCTGCTCCCGTTCATCAAAATTCTGCTTGATAAACGACATACTCGCCAGCGGCGCAATCGCCTCCCCCATCCCTAACACCAACCGCAATCCCAGAAGCTCTTCAAAACTTCGCGCCCAGCCCGTAGCCGCCGAAGCCAGACACCAAAGCAGAAACGCCCCCGCATACAGCTTCCGAATCCCGAATCGATCCAGCAGCGCCCCGCCCGGCACCTGAAACAGCGCGTACGTCCAAAAGAAGCTCGATAGCAACAGCCCCATCTGCGTCGACGTCAACCCGAACTCCGCCATAATTGGCACCGCCGCAATGCTCAGATTGCCCCGGTCCATATAGCTGACCAAGACCCCGAGGAACAACAATCCCAGCACCACCCATCGGCGTTCCATAGCCTCCCTTTGTATCACAGACCCTCCGGGCTGTTGCGCTATCGACCGGAATCCCAAATACTAGGGGTTCCATGCCTCGCGCGATCCTGCTCTTCCTTGCCCTTCTTAGCATCGTCCCGTTTGCTTACTCGGCGACGACTTACTTCGAGGAACACCGTGACCCTGCCGCCCCCCAGGTCCGCTTCGTCCATCGCACCGCCCACGGTCTCCTTGGCCTCGGCCTCAGCCGGGCCTACGTCGCGCCGTCCAACCTTGCCGCCGCCCCCGCCATCGAACTCTCCTTCCCCGGGTCCCGTTCCGTCCTCCCCCAGCAGGAACAACTCTCCCCCGCCCGCTCGAACATTCTCCGCGGTTCTGACCCGTCCAAGTGGACCCACAATCTCGCCAACTCCGCCGCCGTCCGCTATCCTCAACTTTATCCCGGCATCGATCTCGTCTTCCACGCGCGAACCCAACTCCTCGAGTACGATTTCGAACTCGCCCCCCACGCTGACCCGTCTGGTATCCGCGTTCGCTTCGCCCACGCGACGCCCCAACTTTCTTCCTCCGGCGAACTCATTCTCGGCCAAGTCCGCCACCGCGCGCCCGTGGCCTTCCAAACCATTTCCGGCCGCCGCTTCCCCGTCGCCGCCCGCTGGGTCCTCCATGGTCAAACGGCCACCTTCGCTCTCGGCACTTACAACTCTTCTTACCCGCTTATCATTGATCCCGTCATCACTTACTCCACTTACTTCGGCGGCGACCGCGTCGATAGTCCCACCTCCGCCGCCGTTGATTCCGCGCGGAATCTTTACATCGCCGGCGGCACGAACTCCGCAAACTTCCGCACCACCGCCGGGGTCGTCCAAGCCACCGGACGCGGCAGCACCGACGCCTACATCGCCAAATTCTCTCCCACCGGCCAACTCCTCTTCTCCACTCTCATTGGGGGCGGCGGCGCCGATACCATTACCGATATCGCTATCACCCCGCAGGGCGGCATCGCCTTCGGCGGCCTCACCACCTCTCCCGACTACCCTCTCCGCAACCCCCGCCAAACTGAGTTCAAAGGCGGCCCTCCGCTCGGCTCCGACGCCATCATCGGCATTCTCGATCCCACCGGTGGCTCGCTCCTCTTCTCGACCCTCTGGGGTGGCTCTCTCGAAGACCGGGTCACCAAGATCGCCCTTGACCCCACCGGTAATATCTACGTCGCCGGCATCACTTACTCCCTCGATTTCTTCACCAACTCGGGGCAACGGACCAACCGAGGCGGTAACTTCACCGGTTTCATCTCCAAGTTCACCCCCACCGGCTCCAACATTCTTTACTCCACTTACTTGGGCGGTACCATTGCCGATAGCCTCTTCGCTATCGCCGTCGATACTACCGGAGCGATGTACGTCGCCGGAACCACCGCCTCCTTCGATTACCCCATCACCCAGGGTGCTCTCCAAACCAACTACAAAGGCGCGGCCTTTTCCGGCGAAGCCTTTCTCACCAAGCTCACCCCCGATGGCGAAAACATCGCTTACTCCACCTTCTTCGGCGGTACCAGCTTCGACTCGATCCGTGCCCTTGTTGTCGATGCGGAAGGCAACGCCTACGCCGTGGGAGAATCGACCTCCGGTGACCTCCCCGTCACCGCCAACGCCGTCCAACGCGAACGCGGTGGCAATCAGGACGGCTTCTTCATAAAAGTCAATCCCACGGGCACTCAACTCCTCACCGCCACCTATCTCGGTGGGGCCGGCCTTGACGCGCTCGAACAAATCCGACTCGCTCCCGACGGCACGGTCTACGTCATCGGTCGCACAGAATCCCCGAACATTACCACCCGCAATCCCATCCAGCCCGGCGGCTACGGCGGAGCCCGCGATGGCTACTTTGCCCAACTCAACCCCGCCGGCACCGCCATCGTTCAAGCGAGTTATCTCGGCGGCTCCGGCCTTGATGAATTCGTAGCCTGCCCCGTCGACTCCACCGCCACCGTCTACCTCGTCGGCAGCACAGCTTCCACCAACTTCCCCGTCACCGCCGGTGCCGTCCAGCCCACCTTCGGCGGTGGCCAGTTCGACGCCGCCATCATCGCCGTCGCCGATCCGGACGCCGTCGGCCCGCTCTCGATCACTCCCGATCGCCTCACCTTTTCCTCCGGCCCCGGTGGCCCCGCCCAACGCCAAACCATATCCCTCCGCGTCAGCCTCGGCCAACCCGCATGGACCGTCACCGCCTCCCCCGCCTGGCTCACCGTCGATCCGGCGAGTGGTCGTGGCGCTGGTACGATCAACGTAACGGCCACCCCCGGTGCCCTCACCATCGGTGACTACCCCGGTACCATCACGATCACCAACGCAAGCCTCGGCGTCGCCACCCGAATCCCCGTCTCCCTGTCCATCGCTGCCCTCACCCCTGTCGTCACCTCCACCGGTGTCGTCCACGCCGCCAGCTACCAAACCGGCGGAGTCTCCCCCGGCCAAATCATCACCATCTTCGGCGCTAACCTCGGACCCACCGCCCTCGCCGGTGCCCAACTCGATAGCCGAGGGCGCCTCTCGAACCAACTCGCCGGCGTCCGTGTCCTCTTCGATTTCGACCCCGCGCCTCTCATCTACGTCTCCGCCACGCAAGTCAGCGCCATCGTTCCCTACGCCGCCGCCGGCCGTACCACCACCCGCATCGAAGTAGAATTCAACGGCGGTCGCTCCATCCCGGTCACTCTCCCCGTCGTCGCTTCGAAGCCCGCCCTCTTCACCGCCGATTCCAGCGGCCGCGGCCTCGCCGCCGCCCTCAACCAATCCGGCAGCGTCAACACCGCTGCCAACCCCGCGAACCCCGGCGATGTCGTCGTCTTCTACGGCACCGGCGAAGGCCTAACCACCCCGGCCAGCCTTGATGGAGCCATCGCCGCTGTGGTCAACAGCCTCCGGCTCCCCGCCACCGTCCGCATCGGCGGCCTTCCCGCCGAAGTCATCTACGCCGGCTCCGCCCCCGGCCTCGTCGCCGGAGTTTTCCAACTCAACGTCCGCTTGCCCGACGCTCTCCCCGCCGGTAATCAACCCGTTGAGATCACCGTGGGCAACGCCACCAGTCCCGCTGGCGTCACCGTCGCCGTAGCGCTTAGTTCACCGATTTGATATGAATAAGCAAGCGTGGCCAATCTTCACCAGCTTCTTCTCTTCGTAGCTCTACCCTTGGCGGCCCAACCCCCCAACCTGGCTCCTATCCTCGAAGCCGCTCAGTGCCGCGCCTGCCACTCCGAAAACGGCGTCGCCTCCACCACCCGTCTCATCTTCCCTCCCGAAGGCACGGATTTAACTCGTTCTCTCCAACCCCTCGCCGCCGCCGACCTCCTCTGGCGCAAACCCACCAATCGCCTCCCCCACGCCGGCGGCGAACGCATCAAGCAAGGCAGCCCCGAAGACGAAGCCCTCCGCCGCTTCTCGACCTGGCTCAACACCCTCCCCGCGCCCTCGACCACCGCCCAAGCCCCCGTTCTCCCC
>JBBRIO010000103.1:0-11907 GCA_038220855.1 Bryobacterales bacterium
AACCTTTGCTTTGTACTCGCTGGCGATAACGCGCCCATGAGACTGGTACCAGTAGGAGACCACGCTCTTTGATTCGCCCTTCTGGACGACGTATTGGTTCATTTCGAGGCCGCCGTCTACACCAGGGACCGCCAGACGAACGATTTCATGGTGCTCGGAGACCCAACCGTTACCGGGCAGGCAGTTCTTGGGAGAGTGGGGAGCAACCCCGCTTCGCTGGCTCTTGAAGTAGGCGATGAATAGACTAACGGGATGAGGAGTTTTGCCATCGACGTAGACTCGGCTCAAGGTATCGGTGGCCTTAAGAACGTCCTGGACCTCTTTTTCAATGGGATATTCGCCCACCATTCGCCAAGCGGCGATCGACGAAGGAAGGCTTGCCAAGGGAGCCAGATTGGGCTGGTATTCGGTGCGGCGATTGATAAAAAACGCGCCCACCGCCTGGAGGCTCAAGAATGCTGAGAAGACGATTACGGAAGTGGAGGAGAAAGGGTTCATCGGGCGACCATCCTGGCAAGACGATTAAACAAGCCGTGCGCCGCGACCATCAAGGTCAAGGCGAAAACGAAAATAACCCAGCCTTCGAGGCTGTGAAAGAAGCCCTTTGCCAACTCCGGGTTGTACTCGCTCAGAATGCCCGTTAGAGACACGCGAAACGAGTTTGCCGCGATGGCGATTGGGATGGTGGAGGCGAAGATTAGACAACGCATCCAGACGCGGTGTTCGTCGAACCAGTAGCCATAGACGAGGGACAAAAACGCTAAGGACATTAGAGAACGAATGCCGCTGCAGGCTTCGACGACGGAGAGTTTCTGGCTGGCGAGTTCGAGCACGTTGCCATCGCGAAGGACCGGGATGCCGATGGCGCTTAAGGCAACTTCAGCAACCGAACTAGCGAAGAGTTGCAAGGGGAAGGTGATTCGGCTATAAACAATAGCCGGCAACGGAATCATGAAGCAGAGCATCGCCATAAGGAATAAGACCTTCTTCAGCAGAGGCCAGCCTCCGAGGAGAAGTACCGCCCCGACGACCGAAACCAGAAAAGCGCTGCGTTGTAGAAACAGCTCAGCACCTAACATTCCGACAGCCATTTGTGCGGCACCCCATAAAAGAAACAGGAGGCCGAGCCAACTGGGCCGTGGAGTGATGGCGAGCAGCTGCTCGCGTCGTTCCCAAGCGACATATAAAGCCGCGAAAGGAACAAAGAAACCGTGCGACATATCGTCGTCGTTGTTCCACTGCTCTGCCATGGGGATCAAGATCGGCAGGTAAGTCAGAAGCAACAAGATGGCACACCAAGCGAGGAGAACCCATGGGATGGGAGTGCTCGGAGAAGGAGACTCCTCACGGAGAGTGTTTTCTACTTGGGTTGACATCAGATACTCTTTAGTAAATCATATTTTACGAAAATTCGTGGATTGAAGGGAGCGATCTAGTACTAGCCCCGAACCTCCCCGATGCGATGGAGGATCATCATGTTCGTAGTACCGGAACGCCACATGGGTTGTCCGGCGACGAGAATGACCGTATCGCGAGGTTTGAGCAGGCCTCGCTCGAGGAGAGTTCGGTCCATAACAGTGAGCATTTCCTCGGTGGTTGGCTCGGTCTGGGTGACCAGGACGCGGACTCCGTAAATGAGGGCGAGTTGGCGGGCCACGACATCCGAGTTGGTAAAAGCGTAGATCGGCACGGGCGGGCGATAGCGGGCGATGAGGCGGGCGGTGGAGCCCGAAGTGGTCATGACGACAATGGCGGCGACGTTGGCCGACCGGGCGGAGTGGTATGCGGCATCGGCGAGAATTTCAGCGATGCTGGGATTGACGCGGGGAGGCAGGTCCTGGTAGCCGCGAGGACGGATGGACGATTCGGTTTCGACCGCGATGCGGGCCATGGTGGCAGCGGACTCGACCGGATACTTCCCGGCGGATGTTTCGGCCGAGAGCATGACGGCATCCGTGCCGTCAAAAATTGCGTTGGCTACATCGCTGACCTCGGCGCGCGTGGGAACGGGGCTCTCAATCATCGATTCGAGCATTTGGGTGGCGGTGATGACGAACTTTCCGGTCTGGCGGGCGCGCTCGATAATCGATTTTTGAATGAAGGGAACCTTCTCAAACGCCATTTCAACGCCCAAATCACCGCGAGCGACCATGACGCCATCGGACTCGGCGAGGATCTCGTTGAGCTGTTCCCAGGCTTCGGGCTTTTCGATTTTGGCGATGATCGGGAGCATGTGCTCCTTCTCTTCGAGGTACAGCCGCAGGCGGATGACGTCGGTTGGCTTGCGAACGAAAGAGAGAGCCACGTAGTCGACATTGTTATCAATGCCCCACTGCAGATCGGCCATGTCCTTACGGGTGAGCGAGGGCGTAGAGACGTTAACCCCGGGGAGGTTGATTCCTTTCTTGTCGCCGATCCACCCGCCAGCGTGGACAACGCAACGGGCCGAGACACCATCGGTCGATAGAACGCGAAGTTCCACGGTGCCGTCGGCGATCAGGACGCGATCGCCGGGAGAGACGTCGCGGGCGAAGTTTTGATAGACCGTCGAGGCGCGCCGGTTGTTGCCGAGGCACTCTTCGGTGGTGATGTCGAATGGTTCTCCGTTGGTCAAAAAGACCTTGCCTCCGTCGAAGAGTCCGAGGCGAATCTTGGGGCCTTGGAGATCGAGCATAACCCCGACCGGAACATTAAGTTCGACGCTGAGTTCACGAACGAAGCGAAGCCTGCGTGCGTGATCTTCATGGACGCCATGGGAGGCGTTGAGCCGGAAGACGTCGACTCCGGCGGCGAACAACTTCGCGATCATCTCTTTCGTGTCGGTCGCCGGACCGAGTGTCGCTACGATTTTCGTTGTTCTCATGAGTGGTGTTGGGTATCGGAAGCAGGGGCGAGTAGGGTACCCTGATGATTCTATTATGCCGATTCATCAAGCCCTGATCCTAGCAATTCTCCAAGGATTAACCGAGTTTCTTCCGGTCTCTAGTTCGGCCCACTTGGCCATGGCACCTTGGTTGCTCGGTTGGAAAGACCAAGGGCTTGAGTTCGACGTTGCTTTACATATCGGCACGCTGCTGTCGGTGTTGGTGTATTTCTTCAAAGACTGGACGCAAATTCTGGCCCAGGCGGGCGGATTGCGTTGGGGTAACGATCCGCAATTGGCGCGGAACCCGAAGTTGCTGTGGTATTTGGTGGCGGGAAGTGTGCCGGTGGCGGTGGCCGGTTTGTTGTTCAAAGATGCGGTGGAGACGACGCTGCGCAGCCCGTATGTCATTGGGGTGATGGCGATCTTGATGGGTTTGGTGATGTACGGGGCCGAGCGACTATCCAAACAGCGGCGCGATTTGGGAGAGTTGACGCTGTTTGACTGCGTGTTCATTGGCACGGCCCAGGCGCTGGCAATTGTGCCGGGGACCTCGCGAAGCGGCGTGACGCTTTCGGCGGGTTTGTTTCGGGATTTGGATCGGGCGGCGGCGGCGCGGTTCAGCTTTCTGTTGTCGACACCGGCGGTAGGGGCCGCGGCGGCGAAAGCGGTATTGGATTTGCGCAAGCACGGTTTAGCGGAAGACATGCGGTTGCCGATGTTGGTGGGAATCGGGGTGAGTGCGCTGGTTGGCTTTGCGGTGATTGCGTTTTTTCTAAAGTTTTTGCGGACCAATTCGATTCGGCCCTTTGTGATTTATCGGGTGGCCTTTGGGTTGTTTGTGATTGGCCTGGCGGCGGCCCGTGGGTGGTAAATCCCCGTCGGGGTTAGGAGTCTGGCATACTAAGAAGGCTCTGATTATGGCGCGGCTTAAACGCGCATGGACATTTTGAAACCCTCGGCCAATAATCGGCTGAACGAAATAACCGGGATTGTGTTTGTTGCGGTTGGGCTGTTTTTAATACTCAGCCTAGCGTCTTACCACCCCGGCGATCCCTCGTGGAACACCGCTACCGGGGTGGCCCGCGCGACGAATTGGACGGGGCGATTTGGGGCAACGCTGGCGGACCTGATCTACAGCGCGCTCGGACTGGCGTCGCTCGTGGTCCCGATCCTCGTACTTGCGACGGGACTTCAGCGTATGCGGCATAAGGCGATCGAAGTGCCGGTGATTCGCGTGACCGGGGCTATTTTGTTGGTCGGGGGGATTTGTACGATCCTTTCGTTGCTGCCGGTTTGGCGCCCGTTTGATGGTACGGTGCCGGCGGGGGGAATCGTGGGTTTGGCCCTGGCGAGTTATCTGATCGGGAATTTTAATCCGGTGGGCGCGGCGATGATCACGCTCACAAGCATCGTTTTATCGCTTTATTTGGTTTCGAAGTTTTCGATGGAAGTGGTCTATCGCTGGTTCGAAGTTCCAACGGCTTGGTGGCTGGCACGGGTGACGGCTTGGCGGAGCTGGCGGGAAGCGCGGCTCGCGTCCGCCAAGGCCGAGAAAGCTGAGGGGCGGAGCGCGAAGTGGAATGCAGTGGAGCGGGTGAGCGTGGAGGACCGAATTCCCGTGGTGCCTTTGACGGAGACGAATCTGCCCTGGAAAGCGAAGCAATCTGTGCCTGAGGCGGAGGCTCCGGTAGAGGATGAGGTCGAGGAGTTGGAGCGCGAGGAGGATATTCCGATTCGAGCCCTGGAGGAGCCGCCGTGGGAGACTCCGTTAGTGCCGAAGCCACCGGTGGAGGTGGAAACGGGTCGAAGGCGGAAGGAGAAATCGGGTCGCGCATACATTATGCCGGCGACGTCGCTGTTGAATGAAGTTCCGGCGCGCAACCCCTACGACGAACAGGAGTTGAAGGACACCGCGGCCAAGATAAAGTCCAAGTTCGAAGAGTTCAATGTGCTGGGCTCGGTGGTCCAGATCAATCCGGGTCCGGTGGTGACGACATTTGAATACAAGCCTGACGCGGGGATCAAGTACAACCGGATTACGAATCTGGCCGAGGATTTATGTTTGGGGCTGCAGTGCGAGAGTGTGCTGATTGAGCGCATTCCGGGAAAGCCGACCGTCGGCATTGAGGTTCCGAACAAGCGGCGGGAATTGATTAGCTTGCGGCAGGTTCTGGAAAGTGAAGAATTTCAGAGTTCGCCGTCGAAGCTGACGATTACGATGGGGAAAGACATCAGCGGGCGGATCAAGGTGGCGACGCTGGATACGATGCCGCACGTTTTGATTGCGGGATCGACGGGCGCGGGTAAGAGCGTCATGTTGAACACGTTGATCATGTCGCTGCTGTATAAATCGACGCCGGACGAAGTCAGGCTGATCATGGTGGATCCGAAGCGGGTCGAACTCGGGATTTATGAAGGGATTCCTCATCTGTTGACACCGGTGATTACCGAGCCCAAGAAGGCAACTTATGCTTTGCGGAATGCGGTCCTGGAGATGGAGCGGCGGTTGAAGTTGTTGGCGGCGCAGAGCGTTCGTAATATTGAGCAGTACAACAAGAAAGTCCGTCAGCTGATGGCGACGCCGCGGAGCCTTTTTGATCAGGAGGAGGGGAATCCGGAATTGGAAGAGCTGCGACCGCTTCCTTTTCTCGTCATCATTATCGACGAGCTTGCCGATTTGATGATGCTCGAACGGGCGGGCGTAGAAGAGAGTGTGACCCGTCTGGCGCAGATGGCTCGTGCGGTTGGTATCCATTTGGTGCTGGCGACGCAGCGACCCAGCGTGGACGTTATTACCGGTCTGATTAAGGCGAATTTTCCGACGCGAATTAGCTTTCGGGTGGCGACGCGGGTCGACTCCCGGACGATTCTCGACAACATGGGGGCGCATTCGCTCCTGGGCAAAGGGGATATGCTGTTTCTTCCCCCCGGTACGGCTCGTTTGATCCGAGTCCATGGGGCATATGTAAGTGAGACGGAGACGTCCGCGGTAGTTGACTATTGGAAGAAGCAGGCCGAACCGGACTACGACCAGAGCTTCCTGATGGCGCCGCCGAATGAAGACGGCGCGAGTGAAGGCGGCGAAGAGATTGTCGATGGGAGCGAGGATCCGCAGTATCGGGAAGCGGCGCGAGTGGTTTGTGAGCTGGGCAAGGCTTCGACGTCCGTGTTGCAACGGCGACTCCGGCTGGGCTACGGAAGGGCGGCTAGAATTCTGGACATGATGTACCGCGACGGGATCATTGGGCCGCCGGACGGCAGTCGGCCGCGTGAAGTCTTGAAGAGCCCGGATTGGCTTGACGAAGTCGACGATCAACTCCGCTAGAATGGATCATGCGTTTGATTGGATTCTTTTTTTTGCTAGCGAGCGGCTTGACGGCCGCAGACCCGATTGTTTCGGCGTTTAAGACTCGGTACCAGACAGCCAAAATGAACTTTGTCGAATCGGCTGAGGCGATGCCGGCCGATGCGATGGATTACCGGTTAACTCCGGACCAGCGCAGTTTTGGCGATTGGATCAGCCATACCGCCGGCATGAACTATGGCACCTGCGCGGCGATGGCGGGCAAGACGGCACCGGCGAACGACTCAGCTAAGGCTAAGACGAAGCCGGAGATTCAGAAAGTTATTCAAGAGTCTTTTACCTATTGTGATTCGATTATCAATAGCATGACGGACTCCCAAGCCACGACGGAAGTCACGATTGGCACGAGGAAAGTGATGCCGGTTGATTCGATGATTGGCTACATCGCAAACCTGAATGCGCATTACGGAAACATGGTGGGCTACATGCGGATGAAGGGCGTCGTACCGCCCTCCACCGCCCGTAGTGCCAAGAAGAAGTAGCTAGTTGTTCTGGGCTGGATACCGAATTACGGTCAAGTTGCGAACAACTACGCTAGCTCCGGCCGCAGTTTGGTTAACCGATCCGGCGACGGAGATCGCCAGCCCCGCCTGATACGGATCCGGCGCTGAAACCAGACTGGTCAGAGTTGCTCCGGTACCATTAAAGTGCTGAGACGAGAGCGTCGTGCCATTAGTGTAGAGTACCCCCTGCCCACGCAGGGCGAACATCGTATCGCCGGGGCCGAAAGCCCTTTGTACGAACTGGGCGGATCCCCACTGGGCAACGACGGTCCAGGGGACTGTCGTTCCGACCTGTTCGGCATCAACGAGGACTTCCAAACGGTCGCCCGTTTGGAGCAGCCCTCCCGGGATGTTACAGGACGCCACGACCGACAAGGAAGTGGACGAATTTGAGGTTCCCTCCTTCGCACAGATGACCTGCGGTATCGCGTGGGTCTGTCCGCCCTGGTGGGATTTTCTCGCTTTCGAGGTTGTATTTAACCAAGCGTCCCCATCGAGTCGAGTCGGCGGGTCGTTTGCCATTCCAGTGTCCCGCCAGGGTGCCCGTGCCGTTCCCGAAAGAACTTGCACGGCGGGCGAAATGATGGTGCCTTCACTATCGATTCGAGCCAGATCGCCGCCCGAAGCGTCCTGCCAGCGATGCAGAGGTAAACCGTTCTGCGCGGCCCCGGACCGGACGATCACTGAAGTGGCGCCTGCTTGATCCTGGACATTGAGCGTGCCATCGGTCAGGCTCGACCCAACCGACAACTTCCGTCCTGTGCTATCCCATCGCAGTTGGAACGTGTTTTCAGAAAGATTTCCGGCCGAGTTCACAAAGGGAATGGCCCCTGGTTGAAATCCTGTGTAGAGGCAGGTATTCCAAATGGCATCGACGCCGTTAGAGGCCAGGCACCGGCCCGCCGCCCCGAGGGGTAACTTCGTCCAGCTTGGCGAAGTGCCTTGGCCGACAATCAAGTCGCCCCGGGTAACAGCGGCGGGCGTCGCATCCGCGTGCTGCGCACCGAGCAACGCATGACCGGTCGGCGTCCGAGCATCCGTCAAGCGACCATCACTGGTGGTAACGAATTTATTGGAGGCCGACGGAACCCCCGCGGAACCGGATAGTGCGGCCTTTTCGGCGGCCGTTGGATCATTTGCACTTGTGTGGGTCGGAAAGTTCAAGGCCAGCTTGCTTTCCACAATGCCAGCCACCGCGGAAATATTGTTATTTGAGATGACCCCGGCCGCAATCTGCGGATTGGGGTAGTTTCCGGTTAAGGCACCTCCAGCCGCCGACGTTGGGTTACTCGACGAAGCGGTTCGGAAAAAGGCCCGGAAGACGTCGCCCGTTCGAGGGGTTGACGCTGCCAGCATCGTGACCGAGTTAGCACTGACGGTAAAATCGACGCCCGGGGAAAGGGCAATTCCATTCACGAGCAGTTCCAGGCTTGAAGCTGGCGACGGCGTACCGCTGAGCCCGAATACGGTATTGACTCCGTCAATACCGCCCGAGGGAAGTTCGCTATCGACAAAACCGGGACCGGTGTAACCACCACCACCCGAACCGCAAGCGGAACTTGTGCCATCGACGCGGACGCAATCGGTCAAGTTGCCAGTGACCGCTTCGAGTCCTCCGGTAGCACCCGTTCGAATCGTCCGATTGGAAGCATAGCCGAGACCTCGTACCGGTCGAGCGGCTAACTCGTCGCTAAGGCCTGGAATATCAGCAATTTCGATTCCGGCCGGCGGCAACGTACCGCCTCCCGTTTGCTGGCCGACCGCTATCCGAACCGCGGCCAAATTGACCGTTTGGACAGTCGGAGGTACCGCCCAGGTTTCGGAAAATTGAATCCGGCCGTCGCTATGATACCGCACGTAGTAATAAGCTCCGGAGCTAGCATTCGTAGTTGGCACCAAACGAACGCGCAAATTGCCATCGACGATGGCAATAGTCAGACTCTGGGTTGCAATCGGCACCTGATTGGCCGCTTGGAACGTTTTCCATTCAATGTAGGCAACGCCATTGAAACGCGTCCCATTAGCCTTGTAGATAACATCCTGAATCGTGGTCAGCGGCGGACCGGCTAGTGCACGCTCCGCGATCAAACCAAAAAATATAAAGTGGAACACGCACTTCCACAGCTTCGATCCTCGCATTGTCGGGGCCTCCCAAAAAGAAAAGCCCGCATCCGAGAAAACCCGGGCGGGCGGCAAACTACTGTTCGCTGCCTTAAATCTACACTGTAGTTGTCAACCAATCCGGCAGTACCCCGTAGTGGCATAAACAGTAACCTATTTATTTTGTTAACGTTACAGACACAAGAAATATTTAAACACCTTGTGAATGGCGAGTTCGCCGGTCAGGAAAATGTTCGATTTCGGGGCCTGTCGAGCGATTTTCTTGTTCTGCGCGTAACCTATTCCTCAGCTTTGGCGAAGCGATAGGTACGATCCTCACCCGAGTTTTCCTCGCCCTCAGCTTCTGCGTCGTACCGGCATTGGCCCAACCCAAGTCTGATAAACCGGTCCCCCCGATCTCCCGCAACGCCGCGGGGCTGGCATTAAAAGGCTATGACCCGATCGCGTATTTCGAGGTGGCGAAGGCGATGCCCGGCTCGCCCGCATTCAGTCATGAAATTGACGGTGCAAAATTCCTATTTCGTTCCGAAGCGTCCAAAACTCTTTTCGTCGCCGACCCCACAAAGTATCTGCCGCGGTTTGGCGGCTATTGCGCCTGGGCCGTCGGCCACAACTACACCGCCCCGGCGGATCCGGAAGTCTGGAGGATAGTCGACGGAAAGCTGTACCTGAACTACAACCAGGGCGTCCAACAAAAATGGATCGCCGAAGAGGGGAGGTTAATTTCGGCCGGTGAGGCCAACTGGCCGGGCTTGCATTAACGAACCCAAAGGGTCACTGGGCTCTGACTGGGGGTCGTACCAACCGTCCAAACCACGGGGACGGTCCGCGCGCTTTGCGGAGGCCCATCTGGCGGTGGCAACTGAGCGTTGATCTGTACGAGGCCGACGAAGCCGGGCACTTCCCCCGCAAACAGAACCGAAGCAGCCCGGCCTGCGATGGAGAGTCGAGATTCTTCAAGCAACCTGGGGTGCGGGAGCGGCGCGATCGTTCCAGTTACCCTCGACCCACTGGTTAACCCGCTACCGGTCCCATAGAACACAACGATGCTTCCTAAGGGCGCTGGCGAACCGAGACCGTTTCGACTGCCATCCTGATTCACGGCGACGACCTGCCCGGTCGAAAACTCGCGAAAAAGCTCGGGCGCAGCCGCCGCGACAGCGATCTGCAGCGAGTTGGAAGGTACTTGCCAACTTAAGACTTGGAGCGTTGCCGTGGTGCCTGACCGAATCTCAAAGGGAACCTGGATGTTGATCTGGTGGGCACTGGTAAACAGGATGGGCGCGGGGAGTCCGTTCAAGAAGACCCGCGTCCCATCTAATTCCACCGGCAACCGCCCTTGGGAATCCACTGCGGCCGACACCCCTCGCTCAGGCCCTAACTGTTCGACGAAGAGCGCCATCAGTGCTCCTGGTACTAAGGGGCCAGCGGGGCCACCAGCAGCGCTGGCGATAGCTTCGGCCCGCAGATAACCGAATCCGCCCGGATCGCCCGTCGTCCATTGGATCACCACTTGCTCGGTGCCTGCGCATTCGCCCGACGTCGCCGCCATCCACGACACCCCTTGGTTTTCAAAGTCCAAGACAGCGAGTACCAGGGCCACCTCCGAGCAGACTCCGCTCGCGCCCCACTCCGTCGCCAAGACCGGCCGCCGGCCGAGCAGCCCCCGAAACGGTTCCAACACCTTCCCTGAATCACCTAGCTCAGTGGGGGCGCCATAGACCACTTGGGGGTCGTTGATCTCAGGACCGATCCAGACAACTGGCCCGTCCAGCCCTGTCGCTCGAAGCGCCGCCAGATTGTCTGGCCCTGTAATCTCGAACAGGACCCTGGGATTGGTTCCCCACCGGCGCCATTCCGCTTCCCCGCCCCCGACAAGTACCACGGCCAGGTTGTTGGCCAGCGCGGCCTCCACGACCATCCAGTTCGTAGTTGCCGGCATCCGGACCGAATTCACGTTCCATCGGACGCGCATGATACCGAACGTAACCGCCGGATCCTTAAGATCGAGCGGTTGGACATTAATGCCCCGCAGGATAACCGGAGTGCCCCCGCGATCGAGAAGGCGGCTGCCTTGCACGGTCAGTGGCCCGGCCACCGGCGGGAGAACCGGAGCATGGCCATGCAGATTACAAGCCCACAGCAGAAAAAGGATCCGAAAGTTCAAAGCCAATTCCTACAATACCGTCTTTACCTTGAACGGATTCAGGGAAGCGTCCAGGGCCGGCCGGCGTTTATGCCATTCCGTCGCCTGCTCGTATGCGTGGGCCAAGGCGAGCACTTTCACTTCCGCCCAGGGCGCGCCGGTGATCTGCAGACCGATCGGAACTCCATCGGCGAACTGCCCGCAGGGGATCGAGATGGTCGGCAGACCAAAGATATTGAATTGCGCCGTGTTGGCGAGCGTCGGCGGCAACGGCTTGTCGGTTTCGACGCGTTGGATGGCCTCCGTTATCGGATAGGGCTTGAACTTCGTGGTCGGGGTGATCAAAAGGTCGACGGAATCAAAGGCTTTGACGACCTGGCGCCGTAACAAGCGAACGGCCCGCATCGATTCCACATAAGTGGTCGCGGGCATGGCGGCCGACCGGCTCAGCCCTTTCCGCGTCGAGGGCATGTAGGATGCTTGCGACTTTGGATAGTAAGGCAAATGATAGGCCGCGGTTTCCGCTCCGCCCGCGCTGGGGCCATAAGATTCGGCAGGCAAGATCGAGTCATGATAGCCCGCGGTCAACTTACTCAGTACATTCAGAGCCGCTTCGGTAGCGGCGGCGACTTCGGGATCTAACTTATCGAAGAAGGTGGCTCGCGGGACGCCCAAGCGGAAGGCCTTGACGGGCGCGCCAATCGCTTTTGTAAAGTCCGGAACGGGCCGATCCACGCAGTCAACGTCGAACTCGTCATAGCCAGCGATCGACTGCAAGACGACGGCCGCGTCGGCGACTGTTTTCGTGAGGGGCCCGACATGGTCAAGCGACCACACGAGCGGAATAATACCTCGAATCGAGGCGCGGCCGTGGGTTGGTTTGAATCCGACGACACCGCAATAGGAC
>JBBRIO010000104.1:0-11907 GCA_038220855.1 Bryobacterales bacterium
CCCTCGGCATGGATGTAGCTGATCTCCTTCAGCTTCAGAGCCCCTTCCAGCGCGATTGGGAAGTGAATCCCCCGCCCCAGATAAAGGAAGTCGGTCGCCCGGAACAGCGCCTTCGTAATCTCTTCGTAAGGAGCCGTCCGCGACAGGATATGCTCCAACTTACCCGGAATCCGCACTAACTCTGTAACCAGCGCCTGAGACTCCGCATCGCTCAACGTCCCCCGCAGCTGCCCCAGATACATCGCCAGCACAAACAACGCCGTCACCTGCGAAGTAAACGCCTTCGTCGACGCCACCCCAATCTCCGGCCCCGCGTGAGTCAGCATCGTACCCGCCGCCTCTCGCGTAATCATTGACCCAATCACGTTGCAAATCGCTAGCGTCTTGGAACCCTTCTGCTTGGCCTCCCGCTGCGCCGCTATCGTATCCGCCGTCTCCCCGGACTGCGAAATCACTATCGTCAACGTGTCGCTGTCCACGATCGGATCCCGATACCGGAACTCACTCCCGTAGTCGACCTCCACCGGCACCCGCGCCAGCTTCTCGATCATGAACTTACCCGCCAACGCCGCGTGCCAACTCGTTCCGCAAGCAATTATCCGAATCTGCCGAAACCGTCGGAACTCGTCCGGCGAAATCGCTATCTCCTCCAGAAACACCTTCCCGGACTCCTGACTGATTCGACCCAGCAGCGTATCCCGCACCGCCCGCGGCTGCTCGTAGATCTCCTTCAGCATGAAGTGCTTATAGCCGCCCTTTTCGGCCATAATCGGGTCCCACAAAATATGGGTCACCTGTCGCGTCACTGGCACCCCTTCAAAATCCGCCAGCATCACCCCATCCCGCGTCACCACCGCAATGTCCCCGTCATCCAGGAAGAACATGTCCCGCGTATGGCTCAAAATCGCCGGCACATCCGATGCCACGAAATACTCGCCCTCCCCCAACCCAATCACCACCGGAGGACCATTCCGCGCCGCCACAATCTTACCTGGCTCGCTCACCGCCATCACCGCTAACGCAAACACCCCGTTCAGCCGTTTCACCGCCTTCCGCACCGCCGTCTCCAGATTCCCGTCCAGATACAGCTCCACTAAGTGAGCCACAATCTCGGTATCCGTCTCCGTCACAAACACGTGCCCGATGGCCTCTAACTCCCGCCGCAACTCCAGATAGTTCTCGACGATCCCGTTGTGCACCAGCACCACGTTCCGTTTCGGCCCCGTATGCGGATGCGCGTTCTCCTCGGTCGGCCGCCCGTGCGTCGCCCAGCGCGTATGGCCGATGCCGTAATCCCCCTCCACCGGCGTCATTCGCACCGCCTCTTCCAGGTTATGCAGCTTCCCCGACGCCCGCCGGATCAGTAACTCCCCCGCGGCGTTCACCACCGCAATCCCGGCGGAATCGTATCCCCGGTACTCGAGACGTTTCAACCCGTCCAGTAACACCGGAACGGTCTTCTTATTCCCGATATAACCTACGATTCCGCACATTTTCCAGCTTAGCTCCCAAATTCGATTCGATAATCTTCAATCACCGGGTTCGCCAGAACCTCGGCCGCGATCTGTTCAATCTCTTGCCGGACCGCTTCCGACTCCGTCCCTTCCGCCAAGGTCAGTTCAAAGTACTTCCCCTGCCGCACATCGGCAATCGCGGTATGGCCCATGCCCCGCAGCGCCTGGGTTACTGTCTTGCCCTGCGCATCCAGGACGGTCTTCTTCAAGGTGACGTATACGTAAGCCTTCATAGGTCCTTCCATTGTATCGGGTGCGGCTCCGCAAAACGTTACACTAGGCGGATAATCCCTATGCGTCGCCTCCTGACCGTCGTGACTTTCGTTGCCTCTCTCTCCGCCCAAACCTTCAACGCCCGCCTCACCGGCATCATCACCGACCCCGCCCTGGCCGCCGTCCCCAACTCCACCGTCACCGCCCTCGCCGTCGCCACCCAAACCAAAAAGGTCGCCACCACCGACTCCACCGGTACCTTTAACATCCCCCTCCTCCTCCCTGGCACCTACGAAGTCACCGTCACCGCCCCCGGCCTCCAAACGCAGGTCCGCCGCGAGATCCGCCTGGAAATCAACCAAACCGCCACCCTCAACTTCTCCCTCGCCCTCGCCCAAACCACCACCTCCGTCGACGTCACCGCCGAACTCCCGCTCCTCCAGTCCGAAACCTCCAGCGTCGGCGCCACCATCGAAGGCAAGCTCATCGAGCAGTACCCCCTCATCGAACGCAATGTCATGGGAATGCTCCGCAGCCTCCCCGGCGTCATCGCCGCCTCCGGCGTCGGTGCCTCCCGCAGCGGTCGGAACGTCTTCGATTCCAACTTCTCCGTCGGCGGCGGACGCACCTCCACGAACGAAGTCCTCCTCGACGGCGCCCCCAACACCATCGGCGATTTCAACGGAGTCGTCATCGTCCCCGCCGTCGACTCCGTCCAGGAGTTCCGCCTCGAAACCAACTCCTACTCCGCCGAATTCGGCCGCTCCGGCGGCGGTGCCGTCAATATCGTGACTAAGTCCGGCTCGAACCAGCTCCACGGCTCCACTTACTACTATCATCAGAACACCGTCTTCAACGCCAATAGCTTCTCCAATAACCGCTTCGGTAACCCCCGCCCCATCGTCAAACGCAACCAATACGGCCTCACCCTCGGCGGCCCCATCCGCAAGAACAAAACCTTCTTCTTTTTCAGCTTCGAAGGCCGCCGCGAACGCGATCCCATCCAAGGCCTCTTCACCGTCCCCACCGCCCTCGAACGCTCCGGCGACTTCTCCCAATCCCTCCGCCTCATCTCCGGCAGTCCCACGCTCGTCCGCATCTTCGATCCCTCGACCACCCGCCTCGTCAACGGCCGGCCCTTTCGCGACGCCTTCCCCAATAACGTCGTCCCCGCCAACCGTCAAAACCCCATCGCCCTCCGCGTCTTGACCGACTTCCCCCTCCCGAACCGCCCCGGTGTCCCGGTTACCAACCTCCAAAACTACTTCTTCCGGGACCAGCAAAAGTACTCCCGAGACCTTTACGGCGGCCGCGTCGACCACTTCTTCAGCGACCGCCACCGCCTCTTCTTCCGCCTCAACTCCCAATCCAACCTCCAGGACAACCCCGGCAAAATCGTCCAATTCGCCGACACCACCTCCGTCAAAGACACCTTCGGCAACCTCGGCCTCGACGACACCTACCAACTCACGCCCCGCCTCTCCAACGTCTTCCGCTACTCCTATACCCGCTTCCGCGCCAACCAATTCCCCCTCGCCACCATCGGCTTCGACCCCACCACCCTCGGCCTGCCCACTTACATCCGGGACAACGCCAACGTCCTCTTCTATCCCAACTTCAACTTCGGCTTCACCGCCGTCGGCGGCCGCGCCTACAACAACCAACCCCGCGATACCCAAGCCGTCCAAAACCAACTCGTCTGGACCCGCGGCAAACATAACCTCCGCGCCGGCGGCGAATACCGCCTCTACCGCTTCTACCCCTTCCAAGTCTTCAACCCCGTCGGCAGTTACTCCTTCGGAGCTAACTTCACTCAGCAGGACCACCTCGCCGCCGCTAACCCGTCCCAAGGCTATCCCCTCGCCAGCTTCCTCCTCGGCACCGGCGATTTCAGCTACGAACGCGTCCAAGCCCTCACCGCGTACCATCATTACCTCGGCGCTTACCTCCAGGACGATTGGCGCATCACAAGCCGCCTAACCCTCAACCTCGGCCTCCGCTGGGACCTCGAAACCGGTACCGCCGAATCCCACAATCGGCTCACCTACTTCAATCCCGCCGATCGTGGCGCCCTCCTCTTCGCCGGCAACGGCAACCCCTCCTCCATCCGCGAATCCAACAAACGCAACTTCGGCCCCCGTATCGGCTTCGCCTATCGCGGCCCCAAAAACACCGTCTTCCGCGCCGGCTACGGCATCTTCTATCTCCCCCTCGGCCTCGAACCCGGCGTCGTTACCACCCCCTTCAACTACACCATCAACGCCGACGTCCTCAACCCCGACTACACCCCTCGCACGACCCTCTCCAATCCCTTCCCCGGCGGCATCGCCTCACCCGCCTCCGCCGCCCGCGTCGAAGACGGCTCCTACCGCCGCGGCACCTTCACGAACATCACGATCCGCAACCAGCCCCCCGGTTACCAGCAGCAATGGAACGCCGCCCTCCAGAAGCAATTCGGCAAAACCACCGTCGCCGACGTCACCTACATGGGCTCCCGCGGCGTCCATCTCCCCATCCCCGGCCTCGAACTTAATCAAATCCATCCGGACTATCTCAAACAGGGCGGAGCCTGGCTCAACGAACGCGTCCCCAACCCGTACTTCGGCCAGTTCTCCACCGGCCTCCTCGCCGCCGCCACCGTCCCTCGCATGCAGTTACTCAAGCCCTATCCCACTTACGCCGCCGCCAACACCGCCAACGCCTACGGCGGCAGCCTCAACTACCTCCGCCCCCCCGTCGGCGACTCCATCTATCACGCCGTCACCTTCAAGCTCGAACGCCGCTTCTCAAAGGGCCTCAGCCTCCAAGCCCACTTCACCATCTCCAAGCTCATCGACGTGGGCGGCGTCGGTAACGGCAACTCCTTCAACGATAACTCCGCCCTCCGCGACATCTATAACATCCGCCTCGAACGCTCCATCTCCGCCTGGGACGTCCCCCAACGCTTCGTCCTCAACTTCGCCTACGAACTCCCCCTCGGCAAAAACCGCCTCCTCAGCGGCTGGACCGTCTTCGGCGTCGCCACCATCGAATCCGGCCGCGCCATCGCCGTCGGCGGCGGCCAACAGTCCCGTCTCGCCGGTGCCGAACCCGCCCGCGCCAATGTCGTCGCCGGCCAACAGGCCAAAATCGACTACGACGTCGCCCGCGCCAATGCCCGCGACTTCGACCCCCGCTGCGCCTGTACCAAACCCTGGTTCAACACCGCCGCCTTCGCCGTCGCCCCCGAATTCACCATCCCCAACGGACCCCGGTTCCTCCCCAACGTCCGCTCGGACTACACCCGCAACTGGGACGCCTCCCTCACCAAACGCGTCAAAATCCGCGAGTCCATCTCCGCCGTCATCCAGGTCGATGCCTTCAACGTCTTCAACGCCGTCTACTTCGGCGCCCCCAATGGCAACCCGACCTCCAACACCTTCGGGTCCACCACCGGTATCAACTCCGCCCCCCGCCGCCTCCAACTTGGCGCTAAAATTCAATTCTGATGAAAGCCCTCGTCCTTACTGAACCCGGCCAGATCGGCCTCGGCCAAACCGCCTCTCCCGAGCCATCGGCCACCGACGTCCTCCTCCGCGTCAAAATGGTCGGCCTCTGCGGCACAGACCTCAACAGCTACCGCGGCAAGAACCCGCTCGTCTCTTATCCCCGCATTCCCGGCCACGAAATCTCCGCCGAAATCTTCCAGGCCGGCTCCGCCGTGCCCGCCCAATTCGTCCCCGGCCTCCCCGTCACCCTCTCGCCGTACACCGCTTGCGGCAAGTGCGCCTCCTGCCTCCGTCTCCGTCCCAACGCCTGCCAGTTCAACGAAACCCTCGGCGTCCAGCGCGACGGAGCCCTCACCGAATTCATCGCCGTCCCCTGGCAAAAGCTCCTTCTGGCGCCGGCGCTCACCGCGCAGGAACTCTGTCTTGTCGAACCGCTCACGGTCGGCTTCCACGCCGCCGCCCGCGGCCGCGTCACGCCCACCGATACCGTCGCCGTCCTCGGCTGCGGAGCCGTCGGCCTCGGCGCCGTCGCCGGTGCCGCCGAACGCGGAGCCCGCGTCATCGCCATCGACGTCGACGACGCCAAACTAGCCCTCGCCCGCCAAGCCGGCGCGACCCTAACCATGAACGGCCTCAACTCCGAAGCCTTGAAGGAGATGACGGGCGGCCTCGGCCCCGACGTCATCATTGAAGCCATCGGACTGCCCCAAACCTTCCGCGCCGCGGTCGAAGAAGTCGCCTTCACCGGCCGGGTCGTCTACATCGGCTACGCCAAGGAGCCGGTCGCTTACGAAACCCGGCTCTTCGTTCAAAAGGAACTCGACATCCTCGGCTCCCGCAACGCCCTCGTCGAAGATTTCGCCGCCGTCATCGGCATGCTCGCTAAGCGGACCTTCCCCCTCAGCGCGCTGATCTCCCGCGTGGTCAGCCTCGCCGACGCGCCGCGGGCGTTCGCGGACTGGGCCGCGAACCCCGCGGCAACCAGCAAAATCCTGGTTACCGTCGACTAACCAAAACGGGACCCGAGAGCCACCCGCGGCCTCGCCCTGCCCCGAACCTTCCGCGCCGCGGCCAAAGAGCCGGTCACTCACGAAACCCGGCTCTTCGTTAAAAAGGAACTCGACATCCTCGGCTCCCGCAACGCCCCCGTCGAAGATTTCGCCGCCGACATCATCATGCTCGCCAAGCGGACCTTCCCCCTCGCCGCGCATAGCTCCCACGTCGTCAGCCTCGCCGGCGCGCCGCGGGCGTTCGCCGACAGGGCCGCAAACCCGGCGGCCTCGGCCTCCAATAAAAAACCCTCCGCGCCGCACCAAAGAGCCGGTCGCTCACGAAACCCGGCTCTTCGTCCAAAAGGAACTCGACATGCTCGGCTCCCGCAACGCCCCCGGCAACCAGCAAAATCCGGGTCACCGTCGACTAGCTGAGCTAAAACGTGATTCGAGCCTGCACCTGAATCCAGCGATTCGTCGCCGACGTCTGCGCCGTCACCCGTCCGAAATTGGTCGAAAACGGGTCCGTGTTCGGAGAGTCCATCTGCGACCGGTTCGCTACGTTCAAGGCGTCCAACCGCAGTTGCATCGCCCACTTCTCGGTCATCTTGATGCTCTTCGAAACGTTGGCGTTCCACTGGTTCGTCATGTCCCGCCGCAGCCCGTCAATCCGCGTCGGGAACACCCGGCGATGGAACGCGTTCGGTCCCCGCGCCTGCACCCGTTCGAAGTCGGCCGTGTTGAACCAACGGTCAAACGTCCGGTTGTCCACCTTCGCCACGTTGTTCACGTCGCTGCCGTAATAGAACGCATTCCCCCAATTGAGCAATGGCCCCGGCTGAAACTCATAGGTCGCCGCAATCTGCCATCCGCCCACCAGCGTGTTCATCGCCCGGCCCGCGTTACCCATCAGCCACTTGCCTTTGCCAACTGGCAACTCGTAGATCATCGTGCCCACAATCCGGTGCGGCCGTCCGTCGTTCGACGCCCGTTCGGTCGGCGTCCGGTCCCATTCATTCAAGTAGAAATCCGCCTCGCGCAACGTCATCCCGGTGTAGCCAAAATTAAAGTTCATCCCTTTGGCAAACCGCTTCTCCAGGTTGATCTGCAGCTCGTGGGACTTGGTATACGACTGCGGAGTCGTGTTGTTGGTCAACGAGTTCGCCTGCGGAAACTGCCGCAGCAACTGGTTCCGCCGAATGATATTCCCCGTGAAAAAGCCCTGCGTGTTCATGTCCGCCCAAAGCTGCGGCGAAAACTGCGAACGATCAAAATTCCCAATGAAAAACGGGTTCGGCACGTTCGCGTTCAGGGTGTTGGCAATCGCATCATTCCGCACGTTCCCGCTCGCCCAATTCTGCTCCGGCAGAAAATCCTGCCGCTGGCCAATCGAGATCCGGTCCGAATAAGCGCCCGCGTAAGCGACGTCCAGCACCATCCCGGGACCGACTTTCTGCTGCATGCCAATTCTCCAGCGCTGCTGCCGCGCATGGGGCTGATTGAAGTCCGTAAACCCAAACCCTCGGCCGCTACGCGCCGAAGTTCCCAACCCGTCCCGCGTCGGCACGTCAAACCGCGAACCGTCCGCTCGCACCGGGAACGGATCGTTCAACGGGCTCCGCCCATTGTTCGGATTCGCATTGGCCGGAAAGTTCCAGTTCACCCCAAAGTCGGTCGTCGCCACCGTGTTGGTCGTCCGCGAAAACCCAAACTGGTCCGGACCAAAGTTCATCACGTTCAGCGTGTCGAAGAAGATGCCGTAGCCGCCCCGAATCACCGTATTGTTCCCCAACCGGTAGGCCGCGCCCACCCGAGGCAGGTACATCAACTGATTCTGGAACCACCGCCGCGAAGCGCCATCAACGCCCACGTAGCGGCTTCCGCCCTTCACAATAAACTGGCTCGCGGGCAACTCCGGAATCGGGTTCCGCGCATACGCCGCCTGCGCCGCCGCCGCGATCGGCAGCGTCGCGTTCGGGTCAAATCCCCCGATCATCCGGTTGTACCGCTCCGACGGGCCCAACTCATACTCCATCCGCAAACCGAGGTTGATCGTCAACCGGTCCGTGATGCGCCAACCATCCTGCACGAACCAACCGTAGTAGGGATTATGCAGCGCATAGTCGTCGTTGGTCGCCGCGCTGAGACCATTCGGCGTTCCCAGAACGAACGCCGCCCAGCCCAAACCCAGGTTCGCCGACGGCGTAAACCCGTCATCGTTCCGCCGCGTATAGGCGTCACTGAAAGTGAAGTTGCCGCTCGTATTGCCGCCGCCGCCGCCCGTCCGATACATGTTTCGGTTGTCGAAGGCGGTGCGCAACGAATGCCGGCCCATGATCTTGGTGAGTTCAAATTTCATCGTCGTCTGGCGCGTCCGCGTCCACGTCGGCAACCCGCCCGGGCTAATGGTCGAGTAACCATTTACGAGCATTTGCGGCAGCACCGCCAGGTCGCCCGCCTTCGTATCCAGGTAGCTCGGCAGCCCCAGCGTACTCGGCTTAAACGTCCGCGCGTAGGGCTGCACACTCCCTTCCCGGAACTGGTTCATCGCGATGTTGAAGTTCCAGATCGTGGTCGAGTTCTGCGTGTAGACCACGTCGACGTTGCCGCCCTTGTTGTTCCGCACCAGACCATTTAAGTTCAACCCCCGCGCCGTCTCGTAGGTCCAATCGCCGCGATCTTCCGGTCCGAACTCGTTCCGGCTCCAGCGCCCGAACATTCGCCACTTGTCGTTAATCTGGTAGTCCACCCGGTTTGAAAGCGCCATGTAATCCCAGTTGTAGGGCGTCTGCGAAGCCAGGTAGTTGTTCACCGGGTCCAACCCCGGAGCCAGGATCACGTTTGGCTGCGGAAACAGCTTCGTCACAGCATCGTAGGCCGGGTTCACAAACCGGCTCCGCGGAATCTGGTTGCCCGGAAAAGGCGTCCGCACAAAGTTGCTCGGCCGCGCCGGATCAGCCCGAACCGTCGTCGGGTCATGCACGATGTAGCGTCCGGAATTGGGCAGGTTCAGCATCTCACTGAAGTCGCCATTCCGCGCCGCCAGCGTCGGCACCGTGCGGTTGAATGCGCTCGAATCCTCCACCTTCACGTCCTTGAACGCGTTGTAGGTGAAGAACCAGAACAGCTTGTTCCGGCCATCGTAAATCTTCGGAATCACCACCGGCCCGCCGGCCGACGCGCCCCAGTTGTTACTGCGTCCGGTCGGCTGCTTGTCCGTCGCCCGGATCTGATTCGCCCGCGCCGTGTTGCCAGCCGCTTCGGCCGCGGCGATCGTCTGAAAGTAGCGTTGCTTGACGAAAAACGGAGTCCCCTGCCAGCGTTGCTGCCAGTGCTGCCACGTCAGCGTCCCGTGTAACTCGTTGTTCCCCGACTTCGAAATCATCGAAATCGCCGCCCCGGAACTCTGTCCAATGCCGGCGTCGAAGTTATTGGTTTCCACCTTGAACTCTTGCACCGCGTCCGTATAAGGCAAGTACGCCGCTCGTCGACCCGGCCCTTGATTCGGCGAGCCATCAAGCGACCAGTTGTTGCCGCCAATGTTGCCGCCCACGCTGTAGTCGGACCCGCCGGCGTTCGAATGCAGCGCCAGGTAGTTATTCACTCCGCCCGTCTGAATGCCCGGGGTCAGCTTCACGAGCAGCATCGCGCTGTTGCCCATCACGGGCAATTCCATCACGGTCTTGTTATCGAGCACCCGCCCCGAACTCACCGCGTTCGTCTCGAGCAGCGGTGCCTCCGCCGTCACTGACACGGTCTCCGTCACCCCGCCGATCTCCAACTTCAAATCCACCTCGAGGCGGAACGAAACTGGCAACACGACGCCCGATCGGACGAGCTTCTTAAAGCCAGTCACCTGCGCCGTCACGGTGTACGGACCCGGAAGCAACAGGTTGCCCTCGTAGTAACCCGTATCATTCGTCTTCAGCGTCATCGCGACGCCGGTGTCATTGTTTCGGATCACCACCCCGACACCGGCAATCGAGCCGCCGTTCGGGTCCAGCACCCGGCCAAACAACACAGAGCGCGTCTCCTGCGCCAAGCAACCGGCAGCCATAGCTGCGCCTACCAAAACCAGATTTCGGATCAAAATAGTGATACCCCCGTAAACTTGGGAGTAGGATATCACATCTGATAAAGCATATAGTACACCACCACCCCGGTTACCGAAACATACAGCCAAATCGGCATCGTCCACCGGGCCAGTTTCTTGTGCTGCGGAATCCGATTTTTCAACGCTCGAAACAACGTCATCGGCGCCGCAATCCCCACAAAAACAGCCAGAACCGTATGGGTGAGCAGGATCGTAAGATACACCGTCCGAATCGGTCCTTCCTTCTGGAACTTCACCGATCCGACGTTGTAGTGGTAGATCAGGTAGGAAGTCAAGAAGATCGTAGAAACCGTAAACGCCGCCAGCATCACCTTCCGGTGCGCCTCCCGTTTGCCGTTCACAATCAGCCACCAGCCAATGGATAGCAGGATAGCCGCCGTCCCGTTCAGTGTCGCGTTCAGTGCTGGAAGATCCCGTACGTCCATGTCTCTATGTTTCCTTTTCTAACTGCTTGATGTCGGCCAAAAGCCGGTTGATGCTTTCCTCGCCGGTCGTCGGATAGTTGCCCCGGTACGCTCGTTTAGCGTCGACGAGCAACAGCCGCGAACTATGCTCCAGCTTGCCGTCCACGGTGCCGACCTGGAAGACGTCGTAGGCCAATCGGTTCAATGTCTCTAGTGTACCGGTCAGGAAATGCCAGCGCGCCGGGTCGGCCCCGTAGCGCTCGGCAAAGGCCGCTAGCACCTCGGGCGTATCGCGGGCGACGTCCACCGTGAACGAAACCAAGTCGACGGCGGTCTCCTTCTGCACCCGCTGCAGAATCGTACTCTGCCGCGGACAGGTGGCCGTGCACGAAGTGAACATAAAATTCGCGACCCAGATCTTCCCGCTCAGTCGGCTGCCGTCGAACGCCGCGCCCGTCTGGTCCACAAGCGAAAACGCCGGCACCGTCTGCATCACCGGCAGCGCCGATCGCTTCGTGCAACCGGCCAAGCCAGCAGCCCCCAGCCAAGCTCGCCGGGTCATTTCGTGCTCCGCACCGCCAGCACCGCGCCGATTCCGATACTCGCCGCCAGTGCCCAGAGGCAATTGCTGATCTCCGGCAAGCCCGGCCCCGGTGCCATAAACTGCCGCACTAGGCTATGAGCGTAGTAGAGGGGGTTAAACTGCACGAGCAACCGGACCCAGGCAAACGAAAGCAACGGGTCGAAGATCGCTCCCGACAGCATCCACGCCGGCACCAGCAGCAGGTTGATGACGGCGTGGAAGGCCTGCGTCGAACTCAGCTTCCAGGCAATCACGTAACTTACCGTCGTCAAAAGAAGCGCCGTCAACAGCAGCACCCCCGCCACGCAGACGAGCGTTAAAGGGTCGTGCCGAAGGGTCGTGAAGAACACGCCACAGAGGACGAACAGGCCTTGCAGCCAAGCCAGGATCGCCGCGCCGGCCATCTTGCCGAAGAAAATGGACGCCCGCGGCGCCGGCGAAACCAGCACCGAAAGCAGGAACCCCTCCCGCCGGTCATCGATCAACGACATCATCGAAAACATGGCCGAGAACATCACGGTCATCGTCAGCGCGCCGGGAAAGAAATAGTCCAGATTCCCGAAGCCCGAGCCGACGACAATCCAAAACAAAAGTGGAGA
>JBBRIO010000105.1:0-11852 GCA_038220855.1 Bryobacterales bacterium
CCGCCGCGGCTCTGTCCTGCAGTAAATCGCTGGAACAAACCCAGGCAGCGGGTGTGGAGTCTAATGTGACAATGCGGCTATTCCTCCTCGCGTTCCTGGCACTAACGCCTGCCTGGGCCTGTTCTTGCGTCAACACGGCAACGCCCTGCTCAGTATCAGGCGGTTCGTCCGTCGTTTTTGTCGCCGAGGTCAGCGTCGACAGCGGGGAAGGTTGGGGCAAGGGGCCGGCGAAGGCCGTAATTGTTGAGCCGCTTCAGAACGTGCCGGAAGGCTTGAAGGAAGCCACGATCGAGACGGGGGCGGGATCGAGTTGCTACTACCGACTTCGGGCCGGAGAGCGATACGTCATCATCACCGATGGTTTGCGCTTCTCCGTCTCCGGCTGCAATCCGTCCTTTCGGGTGCGAGGCAACGAACATAAACTCGACGCGATGCGAAGCCGGGTGCGGGGCGGTGCGCCGCGGCTGGTGGGATCGGTTCTCAAAACCACCGGTCCTTACTCGAAAGAAGGTGGAATCTCCAACGTCACGGTGGAGTTGAAAAGGGGTGAGTCGCGCCTCACTGCGCATACGGATGGCGAGGGCCGGTATGTCCTCGTCGGGCTGGATCCGGGTCGTTATCAAATCCAGGTATACAAGGACGGGTATGTTCCGGATGAACAATACAACCGGCGCTGGTCGGGCCGGCTAGTCATCAAGCCCGAAACCAACACGCTTGAGCCCCTCAAAGAGGTGCCCGGCGAGATTGAAATACTGGCGAACTCCTGCGCGATTCGTGATCTCTCCATGTGGCCGGCAGGTAGCATTCGAGGCACGGTTCGCGGGTTGGACGGGACGGCAGTCCGCGGCCTGCCCGTGCAGGTGTTCGCATTGGATCGCCGAGGTGAGCGGGAATCATCGCCCCTGCAGACCGCCGTTACCGACTCCGACGGGAAGTACAATGTTCAACCGCTTCCTTCCGGGCAGTATGTCGTAGGGGTTAACGCCCGCTTGTCCGAGGACGACAATGCTTACCCGCCAACCCTCTACAACGACGGTCGGTCTGTGTATCTCGGTGAGGTCGGCTCCATGGTGGGAATTGATCTTGTCGTCCCAGCCCCACGAACGCCCGCGCAGTTGCGGATCAAGGTTCTCACAGCAGACGGGAAGCCCCATAAAGGAGCGACGGTCCGGCTTGACACGCCCGCCGGTGTGCAACGCTGGTTCTCGAGGGAGCACACTAACGACAACGGAGAACTCATGGCACCAGTGTTCGTTGGACAGCGCTACAACGTGAAAGCGTTCCATTACTCGAGCGCGAACGGCCGATCCCGCCACTGGGAAGGTATTGCTCCAGTGGACGTGACCGGCAGAGAGGCCGCAGTCACCGTTGTGCTCCAGGTGGAGCAGTAGCGTCCCTCCTGTGGTCGATCCCCAACTGCAAATGAGTTAAGCTGGAAATCTCATGGCGAGATCGATTGAACTCGTGTTGCAGGATGGCGAGAGCCTGGTTAAGGCCTTGCGCCCAACCAAAGCGAAGGCTCAGCGGAATGATATCGGTCAGGAGATAAAAAAACGCTCCTCCAAAACCCCTGAGCAAGGTGCCTTGTTGGATACCGCGATTCAATTGGTGAACGCTCTGCCGGCCGAACTACAGGAAGCGATCGCCGAGACGATTTTTGCGAACCTGCGCGAGGAAGCCGATCCTTCCTCCCGTCGTTTCCAGGAACTCGTCGATGCGAAATACACGCGGGGACTCACTGCGGAGGAGTCGTCCGAAATCAGTCGCCTCGAAGCCGGGTTTCGCGACTCCGACGACGCGTTTTATGCTCCGATCCTTGAGCGCGTCAAGGCGCAGAGATCACCCGTCAAAAAGCGAGCGGCCTCCTAACGGAGATGAGTTCACCCCGTCCCCACTTCGTTCGCCGCCCCAGCGCGCCAACGACGAAGCGGCTCGACCATCGGGTCTTCCGCGAGCCGGTCCGTGAGGACTTTCGCAAGACCTGCGCGTACTGCCTTCTCGAAGAAACGTGGGCCGCGGGACCCGAGAATTTCGAGTTAGACCACTTTCGCCCCAAGTCTCTATTTCCCCAGTTACTGATGAGTTACTACAACTTATACTGGGCCTGTCACGTCTGCAACGGAATGAAAAGGGACCGCTGGCCTACTCGGCAACTCCTGGAGCAGGGAATCGGCTACGTCGATCTCTGCGCTTCTACCTTTCAGGAACACTTTGTCGTCCAGAAGAATGGCAAGTGGAGAGGGAAGACCCTCCCGGCGAAGTACACGATCGACTCCCTCCGGCTGAATCGGCCCCATCTCGTCGAGTTGCGGGTGCTGCTGCGGGAACTCGCGTTGGAGTAGCGGCACGCCGCCGAGGTCACTCAGTGGCCAGGTCCGGAGAGCCGGTCGATCTCGCTGGCTGCATCTGTCGTCAATTTCTCGCTGACCTCCTGCGGAACCAGTCCTTCGATCACCCCGCGCTGCAACGCGGACCGTTCCGCCGCCAGCATGCGCAGACGGGCCAGCCGAATCTCTTCCTCGGCCAGTCGAGGGTCGGCATCCTGAAGCCGCATTACGTCCGCGTCTAGATCCTGGGAGTGCCGCTCCATTTCCGTCGAGAGAGTCTCAAAGGTGGCCGGAGACACCGCCTTCATCCGGCCCAGGTGTTCCAACTCCAACCTGGCCGCACCTAAAGCGAGCTGTTTCGCTTTCATCAGTGCATACGCGGTGTCCTCGGGCTCAATGACGCCCAGCCAGTTCAACAGTGGCTTCATCGTCAGCCCCTGGACGACAATCGAGAACGCGACAACGCCAAAGCAGAGCGTCAACAACGTGGCCCGGTGCGGAAAGTCGAGCGGCAGACTCAGGGCCAGCGCGATCGACACACTGCCGTGCAAGCCGCCCCAGATCATCACCGGGTTCCAACGGGACGGAATCGGTTCTCCGAGCCTCCCGCTAAGGGGCGAAAGCATGTAGACAACGATGACCCGTCCCAATAAAACCGCGCCAATCGCCAATAGGATCGTCCACCAGGATTCAAGGATCTGGGCCACGTGCACCTCGACCCCGATCAGCAGAAACACCAGCGAGTTGACGAGAAACGCGACGTATTCCCAGAACGACCAGACGGCGACGCGGGTTCGCGGACTCATGCCGGTCTGAGAGCCATAGTTGCCGACGGTCAGCCCGGCGATCACCGTGGCGATGACCCCGGAGACGTGGAAGTGTTCCGCGAGCAAATACGACCCGTAGGCGACGATGGTCGTGAGCGTAATCTCCACGAGGGGTTCGTCGATCAACTCCGTGACCTTGCTCGCCGCATAGCCGACGACGAGACCAAGCAGCGCCCCGCCGATCGCCACGGCCAGGAACTGCCCGAGACCTTGGACGGGATCAAAGCGCTTGGTGAGAATACCGGCCAAGATCAACTGGAACGCCACTGCGGCGGTGCCATCGTTGAAGAGACTTTCGCCTTCGACGATCACGGCGAGCCGTTTGGAGACGCCCAGGTCACGAAAAAGGGCGATCACGGCGATCGGATCGGTGGCGCTGATCAAGGCGCCGAACAGCAAAGCGGTCAGGAACGGCAAACCCAGAAAGTGAAACACGGCGAAGCCCGTAATGACGGTTGCCGCGCCAACTCCCACGACGGCGAGCAACAGGATCGACCAGAAATTCTCGCGCAGATGCTTAATTTCGATATTCAGGCTCGACTCGAACAACAGGGCGGGCAGGAAGAGGATGAAGATGACATCCGGGGTGAGCAACTGAGCATTCCCGGCGACCTGCTTAATTGGGACATGAAAAAGGTCAATCGCAAAGCCGGCGAACACCAGCGCAATCGTGTACGGAATCTTCCACCGGCTCGTAATCAAAGCGACGGCGGACACCGCTATAAGCAAGAGAAGTAGAAGCTCAACGATCGCCGTAGTGGACATCCCTTGAGCCTAGCGCGGTCCGCGCCCTTCGGCGTCATCACCGGTGCCGCTGATCCCCGCATCCTCCAGATCGGTGCCCGCATCACATTCTAGGAGTGACGTTACATTTCTATCTACTGGTGCTCCTGGCCCCGGCCGCGCTTGCTGCTCAAGGAGTAGTTGCCGGCCGGGTCGTGGACGCGCTTACCGGCGCCGGCGTTCCCAACGCCGAAGTCTATCTCGGCAGCTCGGCCCAGGGCCTGGCGCAGCAATCGAAAACCCTCTCCAGCCCTAGCGGCGAGTTCCGGTTCGAGGCGGTCCTGGCTACCGAACAATATAGCTTCACCGTTACCAAACGAACCTACCTAAAGGCCAGCCATCCCAGCCGATACCAGCCCGCTCCTTTCGTTATCGAGCCTACGGGACTTACCGGAGTCATAATCCAGCTAATGCCCCAGTCCGTCCTCTCCGGAGTCATCGTCAGCGAGGATGGCGAGCCGCTTGAGCGAATCACCGTTCTTGCAAACGTTGCCCAAATTCGGAATGGCCAGGCAATTCTCCGCTCGACAGATTCGTCCGCCCAAACCGACGATCTCGGTCGATTCCGCCTCTACGGACTCCCCGCCGGGGACTTTGTCCTCACCGCCAATACGAAGGAACTGTCGGGAGTCTTCTCGGTCAAGGCCGGAGAACACCGCTCCGGCTTGCGCCTGGTGCTCTCTTACCCTAAAACGTTCTCCGTGCAAGGACGGCTAACCCAGCCCGCCGTTGGTTATGTCTTCGTTCGAACCATCCCATTTCTGAACGGAGGAGAAGTCAAAACGGATGGATCTTTCTCCATAGATCGTCTTACGCCCGGAACGTATACCCTCATCGCCGATGAAAACTCGCGAACCCAACTCCGTCTCGAATCCGCCCAGATCGCCATCACGAACCAGAACCTCCACGGCGTTCAACTCACTTCCCCCGCCCTCCGAACTTTAACTGGGCGCCTCCGCACCGAAGGTCCCGTCCGCCTGTCTCCTGGCGGAGGCGGGCTCACCGTCACCGCCCTCCACGGTTCGAAGCGCCCCGTCCCCGGCACCCCTGCGCCAGACGGTACTTTCTCTGTTCCCTCGTTCCCCGCTGGACCCTACAATGTCGATCTGCAAGCCCCGCCAGGCTCCTACGTCCGGCAGATCCTCCGCGCCGGAACTCCCTTCGACGCCGCAATGCCGGACTCTGCCCTTCTCGAAATCTATCTAAGCACCGCCGTTGCGAGTATCCACGGCACCGTCGAACCTCCTGAGGGTGACGGAAACTACTATGCGGGGGTGCTCTACCTCGTCCCGGAGGACAAATGGTTGGGGTTCGGCTTCAATGCCGCTCGCTATCAGAAAATCATGCCGGTCGATCTAAAGTTTTCACTTTCTGATCTCGCCCCAGGCCGCTACCTTGTCTTTGTCTCGGAGATCCCGCTTGAGGACGGAATCTCCGCCGCGAAGTTCCGCAATCTCGGTGTGGCGGTGCGTACAATCACTCTACGGCCCGGGCAATCCCTCCGCCTCCAGCTAACTCTCATTCCGCCCGGCCGAATGGCTGCCGCCGGCATTCCGCTGGCCTACTAAACTCTATGCGCTACTTGCTGCTCCTATTTCCCCTACTTCTCCCTGCCCAGGGCCCGATCTCCGGGGTGGTCATCGATAGTGTCACCGGTGCCCCAGTCCCCAAAGTCAGTCTCCAACTCTCAGCCCTTTCAGAGCCTACGCCGTCGCAGCGCCACGCCCTCACTGGAGCGAGCGGAGAGTTCCACTTTGCCGAAGTTCCCGGCAGCGCCGCTCGCTACCTCCTATTCGTGAAAAAAACCAGTTATCTACCCGGTTTCTACCCGGGCCCCGGCTACTTCGCGCTGTTCGAAATCCCGCCTTCCGGTCTCGCCGGACTCAAAATTCCGCTCGTGCCCTCTTCAGCACTATCCGGAATTCTCGTCGACCATAACGGAGAACCTCTCGAAGGGAAAACAGTAAGCGCCACCAAACAGCGGACGATCGCCGGCCAAACCGTCGCCACCTTCTCCGGGCCACATGGCCGGACTAACGATCTGGGTGAATTCCGCATCGCTGGTCTCTCTTCGGGGGAATACGTCCTATATGCCGATTATGGCCGCCGCTTGCCGGGCGCCCATACCGTCCAAACCGGCCAAACGCTGGAAGGGATCAAAGCCTCCCTTCCCCCTCCTGCTATCGGCTTCCGGGCCAGCGGCAAGCTTTCCTTTATTCCGGCTCGACATTCGGTCGGCGTCTCTACGATTGGTCGACCCTCCCGTGGGGCGACGGTCGAAGCCGACGGCAGTTTCACCTTCATTGATCTGCCCCCGGGGCATTACCGCCTCGTCGGTAGATCGAGCAACGTGGAAAATAACACCTGCGAATCCGGCTCCGTCACCATCTCTGACGGCGATGTCACTGGTGTCAACCTGACCCCCGTCCCCCGCTTCACCCTCCGCGGCACGGTCCGCTTGGCCGAGGGCGCCGGACCTTTACCGGCGAGGTTTACCGTCGTCCTTTCCGCCCCCTGCGCCCAACGGCTTGAGATCACCACCGCAGCCGATGGCACCTTTACCGTCCCGGATTTTCCGCAACAACGGTTCAAAGCCACCGTCTATCCCGGAGCCGGCCTCAACCTGATTGAATTCCGCCAGAGCGGCCAGCCCGTCATCACCCCCGACTTTGCGCCCGAGCTGCTCGAAGTCCTCCTGGACTCCCGCCCCGCGCAAATCTCAGCTCAGCTCGAAGGTGCCACATCCCCTGGCGGCCCGATGGGCGTTTCCGTCTATCTCATCCCCGACCAACCCACACTCCCCCTCGAACAGATTGCCATGATGAACAATCAGGATCCCCACACGTTTCCCCCCACGCAGCGCAACGTTACTCTTTCTCGACTCCTGCCTGGCCGCTATCGTCTCCTTGCTGCCGAGGTCCCCCCGAATCAAGGCCACCTCGAAGAGGTTCTCCTCCTGTTTCCATCGCTGATTCAGACCATCACCCTCGCCCCGGGCCAGAACCTCGAAATCAAGCTACCCGTCATCACCGTCGCCGCCATGACCGCCGCTGGGATTGAGTTAGATCGGTAACTCTGCGTCTCCTCCCCTTTCGGCTGCCCAATTGGATTCGGCGATTCGATTGGTGAGAGGCCACTGCCGAGACGATTTTCGCTCCGATAAGTGAGCGCGCCAACGACGTAGCGGCTTGACCACCGGGTACTTCGCGAGCCTGTCCGTGAGGACTTTCGCAAGGCACGCGCTGCGGGCCCCCTCACCACCCCGTGCCTCGGAGTTTCACCCCCCCTGCTGCCGCGAAAGTCGCCGCGGCACGGCTCCGCCCCACGGGAGGAGCCTTCCGCAAAGCGTGCTAGTTTCAAGCAGCGCTGATTCAGGAGGTTCCAGTGAAAACCGGCGTGCTCACGCGAATCGCCAAGTTCAACGAAGGCCGGGATCCCGAGCGGCTCGCCCTGAAGTTCGCCGCCCTCCGCCACGACGCCTTTACCTTACTCCGGGGCACGTGCCACCTCTTCTACGAGGATCTTCGCGCTTCCGACCTGCCCATGTCCCCGCTCGTCTGGTGCTGTGGCGACTTACACCTCGAAAACTTCGGCACTTACAAAGGCGATAACCGGTTAGCTTACTTCGATCTCAACGATTTCGACGAAGCCTGTCTGACCCCCGCGTTGTGGGAACTCGTCCGGTTTCTCACCAGCGTACGGGTAGGCGGCAAGACCCTGGGCATGGACCGGCGGATGACCACGATGCTGATGCGCACCTTCCTCGCAGGGTACGCCGGAGCGCTGCGGGGCGGCAAGGCCCGTTGGCTGGAACGCGCCACCTCGGACGGCATCATCCGCGCGCTTCTCACCGATCTCAAGAAACGGACTCGAACGCGGTTCCTCCAATCTCGCACCACCCTCCTCAAAGGAACGCGCCAGTTGCTGATCGACGGGCAACGCGCCCTGTCCCTCGACAAAACCAAGATCGAGACGTTACGCAAGTTTCTCGCCGAGTTCGGCCGGAGCCAGCCGAACCCCCAATTCTTTCAGCTCTTGGACGCCGCCCGGCGCGTCGCCGGCGTCGGTAGCCTCGGCCTCGAAAGGTACGTTCTCCTCGTCGAAGGCCGTGGATCGCCGGATGGCAATTTCCTCTTCGACTTCAAGGTCCAGCCGGGGTCCTGCGTCGTTGCGGCCCACCCCCTGCCCCAACCCCATTGGGCGTCGGAAGGCGAGCGCGTCGCGGTAACGCAGCGGGAGATGCAAGCCGTCTCCTGGCAGCGGCGGTCGTTTCTGCTTCATGAACTAATGCCCATCAACGATCGCCCGGATATCACGAAGTGGCAACGCGGCGCGGACGGCCTCGCCCGGTCTATTCACAACATGGGCGAAATTGTCGCCTGGGATCAAATTCGTTCCGCCGCCCGGCGCGGTGCCGCCTTGCCGGCGGAACTGATTGACTTCGGCCGGGACAAAACCTGGTGGAAAAGTACCATCGAGTGTGCCGGCCATTATGCAACCCGCACCGAACAACAGTGGCGTGAGTATACGTCACACCCTGTGGAAAGCACCAGGAAAGGGGCCCGATTATGGCTGAATTGGAGATCCATCTGGAACGGCGGAGGGCGATTCCTCCGGTAAAAAGATGGGCGTGCTCGCCGCTGTCATCGCCGTGCTGCTGGCTGTGGTGACGATTCTGTCGCATCGCGCCCACACCTACGCCGTCGTCTTCAAGGCCGAAGCCAGCGACCAATGGGCCTTCTATCAGGCCAAGAGCATCAAGAGCCATACGCTCGCCGTTGGGCAGGACCTGCTCGGCGCACTCGGAACGAAGACCGCGGCCATCAAGGGGGTTCACGCTCGCTACGAACAGGAGCGCAAGCGGTAGGAAAAGGAAGCCGAGGAGATCAAGCGCGAGGCTCTGGCCAACGGCGCGGAGTGTCAGCACGCAGGGCACCAGGCGCTGCGCTACGACGTCGGTGAGGGTCTGCTGGAGATCGGCCTGGTGCTGTCTTCGCTCTACTTCATCGCCCGCCGCCTACTGTTTCCTAAAGTCCGCTTGGTGGCGGCCCTTGCGGGCCTTGCCGTGGCCGGCTCCGGGTTTTTCGTCCCCTAGTCGCCCCCAGACGGAAGGCTTAAATGGCAGTAAGGCGGTAACAGCCGGGCGCGCAAATGTTTCTCCCCCACATGGATACAGCGCGTCGCGATTTCATGACCCTGATGGCGGTCGCAGCGGCGGCCAGCGAGTCACTTCTAGCCCAGAGCCGTTCCGGTGAGATGATCTACCGGATGCTCGGCACGACTGGAGAGAAGGTGTCGGCGATTGGGCTCGGCGGCCACCATATCGGGCGTCCCAAGGAGAAGGCCGACTCGATCAAGATCGTCCGGACGGCCGTAGACCGGGGCATCACGTTTCTCGATAACTGTTGGGATTATCATGACGGCAAAAGCGAGATCTGGATGGGAGAGGCTTTGCGCGATGGGTATCGCGACAAAGTATTCCTGATGACTAAATACGACGGGCGGACTAAGGCGGCGACAACGCGTCAAATCGACGAATCGTTGCAGCGCTTACAAACCGACAGGATCGATCTGATTCAGTTCCACGAGAATATCCGCTTGGAAGACCCCGATCGCTACTTCGCGAAGGACGGGCCTCACGAGGCCGTATTGGAAGCAAAGAAAGCGGGAAAGGTTCGTTTCATTGGGTTTACCGGCCATAAGGATCCGGTTGTACATCTACGAATGCTCGAACAGGCGGCCGAGCGAGGGGTCCATTTCGACGCCGCGCAGATGCCGTTGAATCTGCTCGACGCCCATTTTCGCAGCTTTACACACCAAGTCGTTCCCAAGTTGCTGGCCGCCGGAATTGCCGTGCTGGGGATGAAGCCCATGGCCGACGGGTCCTTGCCATCAAGTGGCGTGGTAACCGGGACGGAATGCCTGCACTACGCGCTAAGCTTACCGACCTCGGTGGTGATTACGGGTTGCGAAAGCCTGGAACGGCTGGAGCAGGCGCTGCAAGCGGCGCGGACGTTCAAGCCCTTGGCTAAGGTACAGATGAACAGTCTCCTTGAGAAAACCAAAAAACTTGCCGTGGGTGGAGCGCTGGAGAAGTTCAAAACGACGTCGTCCTATGACGGCACCGCCCTGCATCCGGAGTGGATGGCTTAGCTCCCTGGTTCGGGCGAGTTCTCAAAGGACGATCGTGGCCCGGTTGACTCTCGGAGAAACGGAATTCATAAGCCGCCTGGGGGCTGGCGTTCACTTCCCCGGATTTCAATCGGACCGGCTACTGACCACCTCAGTAAGGGCCAAGGCCACAACCAGAATCACCGGGCCAAGCACTAAACCCGACACCCCGAACAAGATCAGACCACCGGCGATTGCCATAAAAACCAACGCTGTGTGAATCTTTATCTCACTACCCACCAGAATCGGATAGAGCAAATTGTCCACCAAGCTCACCACCAGAAGTCCCCACGCCATCAGGATTGCCGCTTTCCCCCAGTTCCCTTGACCCGCCAAAATTGCTGCCGCGGGCACCCACACGATAAACGTCCCCACCACCGGAATGATGGCCAGAATCGCCATCACCCCTCCCCATAGCACCGCCCCCGGAATGCCCAGGAACCAGAACATCAATCCGCCAAGAAACCCCTGCAGCAGAGACACAGTCAACGTTCCGAAGATCGTGGCATGCACCATTGAGCGGACTCGTTGCAGCACCCTGTCCGACTCAGCCGGCGACAGCGGCAGATAAGATCGTAACCCGTCCAACGCCGCCCCCCGGTCCCGCAAAATGTAGAACAGCAGGAAGATTGTCACGAGCAACTGCGTCGCCGTCCAGATCACACCCCTAATCCACCCGCCCAAAAGTGCCTTCCCCATCCCCGCCAGATCCTGCATTTCCTTCTGCAAATCCACGTGGCTATTGATCCAAACCAACGCGGGCCCCAACTGCTGCTCGAACTCCCCCACACGATCTAAGCTCTGCTTTGCCTCCTGGACTAACTGCTGCAGCAAGAGCAGAAGCGGCCCGAGCAATCCAATTGTGACAATCGCAGTAGTACCAAGCGCCGCCAGATCGCGCCGCCCCGGGAACCGCCCCTCCACCCAGGCGTGCAGCGGATTCGAAACCACCGCCAGCGCCATGGACCAAATGATCGCGGGAGTAAAAGGGGCCGCCAAGCCCAGACAAAGCAAAATTGCCACCGCTGTCAGTACCAGCAGAATGCCTTTGCGGAGGCTATCTCCATGAAAATGAATCTCTCGCTCCATGCTTGGGTAGATGGCTTGTCCGTCTAAGAGTTACCGCCACGGCGAGGGATAACATATTTAGAATCGCGTTTATACTTCTGTGAGCGTTCGCTGCAACCGCCGCGGGCAGAGCGGGACCGGTCAGCCGCTGTCTGGCGCGAAACCACGGATTACGGCTTCAGGGGGACTGAACGAGGTCCAATACTACAAAAGCCCGGCAATTCTCCAATTCTGGTGCCGTCGGATCGCCCTGCAACGGATGGGCAAAACTTTGGCGACAGACGTGCTACATACATGTTGTCGGATGGATAATCCGCGAATTTCCCAAAGGTAGGTTAATCCATGAATCTCATACTGCTCGTTCTCCTTGTCTTGATCCTATTTGGCGGCGGAGGGGGGTACTATTACGGCGGTCCCGCGGTAGGAGGCGGAGTTGGCGGACTGTTCCTGGTAATCCTGGTCATTTGGTTGCTCATGGGCAAAAGGGTCTAGCAGGCTCTGCTCCTCAGCCGATTCTTCGCTGATGGAAACCCGGCGCGGGCACTCTCCCAGCGCTGCGGCCTAGACTCGTGGGCGGGCCGCCCCCGGGGGCGCGCGCCCGCGCCGCCACAATCGGGCGCCCCCCCCCCCCAAAACCCCGCGGCGCCCCCCATGCCCCCCGCCCGCCGCGGCGCCC